>JAAYFX010000350.1 GCA_012728025.1 Clostridiales bacterium | reverse complement strand
GGCTACTAAAAGAGCAAGAATTAATCCAAGATTCACCCAAGTGGCACGTTGAGAAATGGGTAGGCTGACTTTATGTTGAAAAGCGCTGAATAACCAAAAACCAGATAGAGGTAGTGGGTCTTTATTTTTTTGAAATGAAGGTATCTGCATGGTTATAGCTTAGGCAGGCGATTAGCACGAACGACTGAGAGCAAAACTGGCGCTCCTATGATGGCAGTGAGTACGCCCAGAGGTAATTCTGCCGGTGAGACGAGGAGGCGAGATAAGGTATCGGCACTAATTAAAATAATCGGACCAATAAACAAGCAAAGCCCTAAGTAGCGTCGAATGTCTGCCCCAGCGAGTGCGCGCGCAATGAACGGTACCACTAAGCCTACAAACATAATGGGGCCGGCTAAGGCTGTAGCAGCCCCTACCAGCAAGGCCACAATTAATACTGCGATGAGCCGAACGCGCCCTGGCTTGTGGCCTAGATTGGTTGCCATTTTTTCACCCAAAGCTAAAGCGGCTAAAGGTCGAATAATAAATAACGTTAACACAGCGGCAATGAGCAATGAGGGCAGGAGCTGCCAAAGGATGGCAATATCACGACCGGCTACGCTACCTGTAATCCAAAAACGAATTTCATCAGCAGTGCGTTGGTCAAACATTAATAGCAAAGAGGTCAGCGCCAGTAGCAAGCTTGAGAGCGTGGCCCCCGCAAGCACCAAACGGATGGGATCATTGTTCATGCTGTTAAGGCGCGCAGTCGAGAGCACAATTAAACACCCTGCCAGAGCACCAGCTTGAGCCACATAGACTGATAAGCCGGCTGAAGAGGCCCCGAGTAAAAGTGCTAAGGTTACGGCAAAGGCACTACCGGCACTGACGCCCAGTAAACCCGGTTCTGCTAAGGGGTTGCGTGCGAGGGTTTGCATGAGCGCCCCAGCACACCCCAGCGCTAAACCCGTCACGAAGCCAACTAAGGTGCGGGGGCCTCGTAACTCAAACAAGACAAAATAAGCCTCATCGGTACCATTGCCTAGGAGTGCTTGAAATGCTTGCCAAGGAGAAATGCTGCCAGCACCAAACAGTAAGCTAGCTAGGCTGACTAGGAGCAACAGCAAGCCGCTACAAAGCAGTAGTAAGGGTAATGGGTAACGATTAGGCATGAGGCGCTACTGAGCTTTTTGGATTGCGTTTTCGATACCAGAGAGAATGACTTCAGCTGCTAGTACACCGTTGGCACTGGTCCAGATTTGGCCATCCACAGGGACTACCCGCTGATTTTGTACTACCTGTAAACGCTGATAAGCGGGGGATTTTTCGGCTTGAGCTAGCGCATCATCGCCTTCTGCATTAATAGTGGCCAAAAACAACCAATCTTTATCGAGCATAGCTAGGTTTTCTTGGCTGATGGAAGAGGTATGAGGGCGGCCTTCTTTGACGGCATCACCATCATCGACGGTAAAGCCAGCTGTAGATTCAACTTGTCAACGCAACACTCTCTTCTATTAGCTGTTTAGGTGTTTT
>JAAYFX010000261.1 GCA_012728025.1 Clostridiales bacterium | reverse complement strand
TGACTTTACTTTAATTATAGGCTTATAATCACGTTATACATTTCACTAAAGCGATAAAAGAAGATGTAAATTGCATGGAGGTATTTCGATGAAAAGAGAAGAAGTTTTCAATTTTTCCGCCGGCCCATCCGCCTTGCCTACTGAGGTCTTAGAGCTTGCGGGCAAGGAAATTCTTAACTATGGCGGCAGCGGTATGTCCGTCATGGAAATGAGTCACCGAAGCAAGATTTTTATGGAAATCTTTGAAAGTGTTAAGTCAAAGCTTCGCACTGCCCTTTCAGTCCCCGATTCCCATGAAATTTGTTTTTGCAAGGCGGCGCCTCACTGCAATTTTCAATGATTCCCATGAATCTTATGAGCGAATTTGGAAAGGGCAGGGCAGATTATGCCGTCACAGGAAACTTTTCTGAAATTGCATATAAGGAAGCAAAAAGATACGGCAGCATAAATGTCGCCGCCAATTCTGGGGATAAAAACCATAGCTATATCCCAACTCAGGACCAGCTTAAGCTTGACCCCGAGGCTGATTATTTCTTTTTCTGCTCCAACAACACCATATACGGCACCGAGTGGAATTACATTCCCGAAACAGGAAATGTTCCCCTCTGCTGTGATATGTCCTCCAATATTCTTTCAAAGCCTGTGGATGTTTCAAAATATGGCATAATTTTTGCCGGTGCCCAGAAGAATATGGCCCCTGCCGGCTTAACCGTTGTTATCATAGATAAGAGCCTTGCCGGACGTGAAATGTCTTGCACCCCTCTTATGATGAACTATAAGACGATGATAGACAAGGATTCTATGTATAACACACCTCCCTGCTGGGATATATATGTCCTTGGCCTTGTTTTAGACTGGCTTGAAAAGCAGGGTGGCGTTGCGGGAATGGAAGGGCTAAAGCGGGAAAAAGCAGCCTTACTTTATGATTATTTGGATAACAGCAGCCTGTTTAAAGCCCATGCCGAGCCTGAGTTCAGAAGTGATATGAACATCACCTTCCGCACGGGAGACGACGAAAAGGATGCAGCCTTCTGCAAGCAGGCAGCGGAAAAGGGCATGACAAATCTTAAGGGGCATCGTAAGGTGGGCGGCATGAGAGCATCTGTATATAATGCCCAGCCCATAGAGGGCGTTAAGAAACTCGTTGAGTTTATGAAGGAGTTTGAGGTGAACCACAGTGTTTAAAGTTAAATCTCTTAATAAAATTTCCCCCTTGGGGCTTGATATACTAAAAGAAAACGCAATAGAAATTGACGATGAAGCCAGCACTCCCGATGCAATTCTTGTGCGCAGTGCAAAAATGCACGAGATGGAATTTGACGAGAAGCTTCTTTGCATTGCAAGAGCGGGAGCGGGAACAAACAACATTCCCTCCGACCGCTGCGCCGAAAAGGGAATCGTTGTTTTTAATACCCCTGGTGCCAACGCCGAGGCAGTTAAAGAGCTTGTCATCTGTGCCCTGCTTATGGCCTCCAGAGATATATTCGGCGGTGTTGAGTGGGTGCGCAGCATAGCTGACAAGGGAGATGAAATCCCCGCAATGGTCGAGAAGGGGAAATCCAGCTTTATAGGGCCTGAAATTGCGGGTAAAACCCTTGGCGTTGTGGGCTTGGGCGCAATTGGTGCAAAAATTGCCAACACTGCATTAGAGCTTGGAATGAAGGTTTACGGCTATGACCCCTATCTTTCCGTTGATGCTGCATGGAAGCTTTCCAGTCAGGTGAAACACGCAACAGACATAGACACGATTTATTCAAACTGTGACTATATCACCTTGCATCTGCCCCATATAAAGGAACAAACCCACCATATGCTAGACAAGGACGCCTTTGCCAAAATGAAAGACGGTGTAAGGATAATTAACCTTGCAAGAGGTGAGCTTGTCTGTGACGATGACCTTATGGATGCCATTGACTCTACTAAGGTTGCAAGGTATGTCACTGACTTTCCCAATGCCAAAACTGCCAATGCTCCCAATGTTATCCCTATGCCGCACATAGGAGCCTCCACCCCCGAAAGTGAGGAAAAATGTGCGGTTATGGCAGCTCGTCAAACTGTGGAATATTTGCTTCATGGAAATATTATTAATTCTGTCAACCTTCCCTGCGTCAGCCTTGACCGCATGGGCGAAAGCAGAATTTGCATTATCCACAAAAACGTTCCCCGTATGCTCAACCATTTTCTTGACCTTATCGGCAAAGAAAATATAAACGTTGCCCATATGATAAACAAGCATCGTGGAGACTATGCTTATACAATAATCGATACGGACACAAAGGTTAATGGTAATATAACCGGAACCATAGGAGCCTTAGAAGATGTTATAAGGGTTCGTGTTCTATAAAACTTAAACACAGAAAGCGTCGGAGAAAATACCGACGCTTTTTTGTGTAAAACTGCAAAAAGAAACAAAAGGTTACAAATTCCAGTTAAAACCTATTGAAAATTATGGTGCCCGATGTTATAATCTGCCTGATTATGTAAGCGACAAAACTTTCCATGGGGGGCTTATGAATACTTCACGAAAGGCTATTCGGACTTTTATTATGCTGGCGCTGCTGTGCTTAACGCTTACAGCGGCGGGCTTTGCTGTATATGAAAATCGGCAGGAAGCGGGTAACAGCGACCTTAACATACAAAATGGCGGTCTTTTGCTTTCCGTTGGCGAGGACTTCTATTTTGTTGACAAAGGAATTTTTCTTCAAAGAAACGACGAGGTCATTCCCCTTTGTGCGGGGGAAGCCCGAAACTTAAATCTATATGAGAATTACATATATTTTAGCATTTCAAACAAGGTGTTTAAGATACCAGCGGCGGGGGGACAGGCTCAGGAGGTTTTTGAGGCTCCGGCAGATATAGGGCAGATGTATGTTATCGGAGGAAGCCTGCGTTATATTTCCGAGGGTAGGGTGTATGAGCTTTCCGAAAATTCCCCTGTTGCTGAAGAAATTGGTGGTATGAGTGGGGTTTTAGGGCTTATACCCACCACATACGGGGATTTGCTTCTCACAGGCGAGCATTTTGATTACACCGTTTGGGCAAAGGGCAAGCAGGTTCTCACTGGCGTAAGCTCCTGTTATACGGACAGTGGATACCTTGCCGTTTTGAAAGACGGAAAAAACTATATGGCGGAGCTTTCCGAACTATTTTCTGATTTTAATGAAAGCAGCGGCCTTATGCCCTTTGAAATCCATGGGCAGATTTCTCTTATGGAGCTTTTGGATATAGATATTGAAAATTCCATAAGCGAAGATAACGATAACAATGAGCTTATGCTGGATTTTGCGGCAATCTTAAAAAATGCCGGTATGGAGCCTGTCTATGAGGCCGAGGATAAAACCATCCAGTTGTTTACATCAAATACGCAAACTATCCCCAGCTTATCACAGGGGCAGAAAAACATTGTAAAACGTGCCCGCCAGCTTCATGAAATTGAGTGGACACCCCTTGAGGACAGATACCAATGGAATTATCGGGGAGTTTTTAAGGCGGAGACAACATATAAGGGTTTACCTTATGGTCAGCCGGTAAACAGCAACGGCTATGTGGGCTACGGAGTTTCCCTTGAAACCTTTGCCTCCTCGGTTGCGGATAATACCAGTAAATTTTACACATCTTACTCTGAATATAACAAAATTGCGCCGGTTTACTCCACCGATTGCAGTGGGTACCTTTCATACACTTGGGGACTTGCAGTTAGAGCAACCACATATTCCATTCCGAACTACGCAGAAAAGGTTGGAGATAAAAGCATATACAGCCTTCAGGT
Organism: Clostridiales bacterium; assembly: GCA_012728025.1. Taxonomy (GTDB): domain Bacteria; phylum Bacillota; class Clostridia; order Oscillospirales; family Oscillospiraceae; genus UBA2658. The sequence goes on along the minus strand of JAAYFX010000261.1, from coordinate 725 downwards.
GGGAGACTGCTTAAACGACGTTTCAAGCCATGTGGTATTGGTATCAGACCTTACATATGACTCTCAGGGGCAGATTGTCGGTGTTGAGATAATGGAGCAGACCCCTGTTATAACAAAGCTTACACGCTATGGTCAGGGGGAGAGCCGCTCTCTTGCAAGCCTTCAATCCTATTACCTAAACCGTGGTTACAGTATATACAGAAACCCGAAAAGAGATGAGGTTACATATACCCCCAACCCCGCCGTACCTCTTGACGGGGAAAAGGGCACTCGTGACCCTGCCCCTAAAAGTAAGACAAGTGCCATAGCAGGCGGAAAAACAGTGGAGCTTTATAATGATAGCCAAAGCCCCATATATTACACAAGGGACGGCTCTGACCCAAGTGTTTCCGGTACAAAATACACAGGGGCTATTACTGTAAACAACACAACAAAGCTTCGGGCTATTACGGTTTCCGGCAACTATTCCGGCAGTAACATCCTTGAATATACAGTAAAAGTGCCTCAGGCGAACACTCCAAAGGCGGAGCTTGAAAGCGGTCAGATGTATGGCAACCTTGTATCCTCCGGCTCTAAGATAAAGCTTACCACAAGCTCGGGGGCAAAAATTTACTATACAACTGACGGTTCTGAACCAACAGTTTCAAGCTCTGTATACTCCTCGCCCATAACAATCACAAAAGACATGACAATAAAAGCTATGGCCCTAGGAGACGGCTATAAGC
>JAAYFX010000260.1 GCA_012728025.1 Clostridiales bacterium | reverse complement strand
TGGGGCTTATAGATGAGGAAAAGCTTTGTTTTGGCGGCAACGGTCAGAAAGAGCGGCGGTTTATTGAGCCGACCATGCTAAAGGATGTAAGCTGGGATGATGCGGTGATGGGCGAGGAAATTTTCGGACCCATTTTGCCTGTTCTAACATACCGAAATCTTGACGAAGCTCTGGAAAAAATCACCGAACAGCCAAAGCCTCTTGCCCTATATCTTTTCACAACTGATAAAAAGATTGAAAAAAAGGTGCTGTCGAAGGTTTCCTTCGGCGGAGGCTGCATTAACGACACAATCATCCACCTTGCCACACCCCATATGGGCTTTGGCGGAGTAGGGGAGAGCGGCATGGGCGCATATCACGGAAGGCTATCTTTTGATACCTTTACCCACTATAAAAGCATTGTGAAAAAGCGTAATTTCATCGACCTTCCAATGAGGTATCCGCCATACAGCGAAAAAAACACAAAAATTATAAGAATGTTCATGAAATAAAAATAGGACTCATTTTTAAGCCATCAACCTCATAGTGCAAAAGAGGAACCAGACTAAAAAATCTGGTTCCTCTTTTTTTGCAAATAGCATAATAGTTTTTAAAAACTTGGAAATGCTATGTAAAGAAATATAAAGGAGGGCTTGGATTGAGCGGCAAAAGAGTTGGACTGAATACTGTTAAGCTTATGAGTCTGCCGTCCATAATTGCTTCTTCCTCAGTTGGAGGAAAAATGGAGGCGGCAGGGCCTTTGTCAGAGAGCTTTGATTATTTAAGCGGGGATTCCTATTTCGGCGCAAAATGTTGGGAAGGTGCGGAAAGCGCCATGCTAAAAAAATGTTTTGAGCAGGCTTTGGCTAAAGCGAATATGGAAAAGGATGCCCTGCATTATATGCTTTCCGGTGACTTGCTAAATCAGTGTGTTGCATCTGCCTTTGCACTGAAAGACAGCGGTGTGCCTTTTTTTGGACTTTTCGGAGCTTGCTCAACCATGGCAGAGTCTTTGTCGCTGGCGGCCATGCTCATTGACGGAGGATTTGCAGATTTCACCTGTGCCTTAACAAGCTCGCATTTCTGCTCAGCGGAAAGGCAGTTTAGGCTTCCCTTATCATATGGTTCTCAGCGCACTCCAAGCGCCCAGTGGACGGCAACTGCTGCCGGCGCTCTTATTCTTTCATCTGCTGGGGATGGGCCTTATGTGAGCCATATAACCACAGGAAGCATAGTGGATGGCGGCATAAACGACGAAGCTAATATGGGCTGTGCCATGGCTCCGGCAGCTCTTGAAACCCTATGCACCCATTTTGATGACACAAACAGGTCACCGGACTATTATGACCTTATTGTCACAGGGGATTTGGGGCATATTGGCCACGAAATACTAATAGATTTAGCAGCTAAAGAGGGCTTTGACCTTGAAAAAAACTGTCAAGACTGCGGGATGCTCTTATATGACCGAAACAAGCAGGATGTTCATGCCGGCGGCTCCGGCTGTGGCTGCAGTGCCTCGGTTCTTGCGGGACATTTGCTTCCAAAGTTTAAAAGCGGTGAAATAAAAAAACTGCTTTTTGCTGCAACGGGCGCTCTCATGTCGCCCACAACCTCCCTTCAGGGAGAGAACGTGCTGGGCATATGCCATGCGGTTTCCATAGAGGCGGAAAGCCCATTTTAAAAGCAGGCAGGTGAATATTATGGAGACATTTTTAATATATTTAAAGGCATTTATAGCGGGCGGATTTTTGTGTGCCATAGGTCAAGTGCTTATAGATAAAACAAAGCTTACTCCCGCAAGGATACTGACTATCTACGTTGTGGCAGGAGTAATCCTCGGAGCTTTGGGGATTTATAAACCCTTTGCCCAATGGGCCGGAGCAGGAGCTAGCATACCGCTGACGGGCTTTGGCAATACCCTTGCCGAAGGGGTCCGTGAACAGGTGGCCGAAAGGGGGCTTCTGGGGGCTTTGACAGGGGGCTTCACAGCCACAGCCGGTGGAATTGCCGCTGCAATTTTTTTCGGACTTTTTGTTTCGATTATATTTAAATCCAAGGATAGCAGTCAAGGCAACTGAGGAAAAGCAGAGCTCTAAACCCGTCTTAATTTTATGTAATTATTGCTAAAATCTTAGTCAAAAGTTTTACAATATATCTTTAAAAATAAAAATATTTAAAAATAAGTTTGACAATGGGTTTGCCCTATGCTAACATATCGTAGCCACGTAAAATTATATGACAGTGGCAAATCCTTATGCGGGCGTGGCGGAACTGGCAGACGCGCTAGACTTAGGATCTAGTGGGCAACCGTGGGGGTTCAAGTCCCTTCGCCCGCACCACGCACATATAATCCGAACCATTCAAAACAGGTCTTTCCTGTGGGTGAAGGGTTCGGATTTGTGCTTTATTTTGAGTAAAATGTTTCTATAACAACAAACAGTCAAACGGAGCCGGTGCTTTTTAAAGAGCAACGGCTCCGTTTGACTGTTTGTGATGTGAAAATAAACTGACGATATGTTCGCCTTCCATATTAATTTTATGAAATAAATGTGCTTATGCCAAGCTCCCTCTAAAATCAGATGGGAGCCTTTCTATTTTTCAGGGTTAAATTTCAAGAGCATATAAGGCTCAATT
>JAAYFX010000378.1 GCA_012728025.1 Clostridiales bacterium | reverse complement strand
GGGCTGGAGGTAATCAGCGCCTAACAGCTACCCAGCGCCAAGCCATACAAGTAAAAATAGATATGGCCCGTATAGAGCGCCAACAAGAGCAAAGACAAAGGCAGGCAGCTAATGCTGTTAAGAATAAGCGCCTATGGAATGAGAGCCTACCCATTGGCACAGATACCCCCGTTGCACGTTACCTAGTAAGCCGCGGCCTATTTGTGCCTACTACCCCTTGCCTACGCTATCACCCTAGCTTGAGTTATTGGCATGATGGTAAGAAGTTAGGCACGTTCCCAGCGATGCTAGCAGCCGTTACTAACCCCAGCAATGAGCTAATCACCGTACACCGCACCTATTTAACCCTAGAGGGCGGCAAGCCTAAGCTACCTACTGTTAAAAAGCTATGCGCTACAAGTGGCCCTATGAGTGGTAGCACCATTAAGCTAAGCGCCCCCGCATTAAACGATGGCGTAGAGGCTATAGGTATAGCTGAGGGTATAGAAACCGCTTTAGCGGCCCAAGTGCTGTTTGGTGTACCCGTATGGGCTGGTGTTTCAGCTCATGGCCTAAAAGCATTTACCCCGCCCCCTACAGTACAAAGCATTTATATCTTTGCTGATAACGATATAAGCAACACCGGCCAACAGGCAGCTAAAGAGCTAGCTGAGCGCCTAACACTAGCAGGGCGTACCGTGCGAATACATACCCCGCCAAGTGTAGGTGATTGGGCTGATGAGTTATTAAAAATAAAGGGGGCGATGTGATGAGTGGTTTATTAAATGCTAATAGTGTTCCGCCGGTACACATAGAATGGGCTGATCCGTTGCCTTTAGGTGCTGAGCGTTACGAAAAAGAAGCCTACCCCCTTGAGGCGTTCCCAGAGCCATTAAGGGCCGCTGTAGAAGATATAGCAGCGATTACTAAAGCGCCTATAGCGATGTGTGGCGTGGGGGTGCTAAGCGCCTTATCACTAGCAGGGCAAGGGCTAGTAGATGTAAAGCGTGGTAGGCATTTAACAGGCCCTACTTCACTATTTTTATTATCCATAGCTGAGAGTGGAGAGCGAAAAACCACCGTAGATACGCTAGCATTTGCTGCAATACGTAAACACCAAAGAGAGCTAGAAAAAGCCCTTGAGCCTGAGCTAAAAGCTTTTAGTGCTGAGCATAAGGCATGGGAAGCCATTCACAAAGGCATAATCAACGGCATTACAAAAGAGGCAGGGAATCAAAATAGTAAGCAAGAGGCTTTAGATGAGCTTGAGAATAAGCTAAAAGCTAATGAGGAAAAAAAGCCCGTACCGCCCCCTATGCCGCTGCTAATGAGTAGCTCAAGCACTCCAGAGGGCCTACTCAGAGATTTAGCCAAGCGATGGCCTAGCAGCTCTACGATTAGCTCAGAGGCTGGCGTAGTGTTTGGTTCTCATAGCATGGGGGCCGATTCAGTTATGCGCAACCTAGCCACCCTTAACGTATTGTGGGATGGGATCGACTATACCAATAGTAGAGCTGATGAAGATAAAAACTACACTGTACGAGGGGCAAGGTTCACCATGAGCTTACAG
>JAAYFX010000259.1 GCA_012728025.1 Clostridiales bacterium | reverse complement strand
CTCACGATAATGATGTTTATTCGATGGGTTTCATCGTCGGGAACAGGATAACCTCCCTTATGGAGTCAAGTCCACAAAGAAGCATCACACAGCGGTCTATGCCTATGCCAAGCCCACCTGTGGGCGGCATACCGTACTCAAGAGCCGTTATGAAGTCCTCGTCCATCATGCCGGCCTCGACATCTCCCTTACGGCGCAGCTCAGCCTGCTTTTGGAAACGCTGCTTCTGGTCGATAGGGTCGTTAAGCTCGGAAAACGCATTGCCCATTTCACTGCGGCAAATGAAAAGCTCAAAGCGCTCCGTAAGTCTCGAGTCGCTAAGGCTGCGTTTTGCCAAGGGGGAAACATCAACAGGGTGCATAGTTATAAAGGTTGGCTGGATAAGCTTTTCCTCAACCTTTTGGTCAAAACATTCATAAAGGGCATTACCCCAAGTTTTTTCCTTTTCCTTGGGTATGTGAACTCCCACTGACTCGGCAAGGCGAACGGCCTCCTCGTCATCTGTGACCGGTAAAAAGTCCACACCGAGATATTTCTTCACAGCCTCGTGCATGGGAATACGCTCCCAGCCGGGGGCAAGAGAGACGTTCTCACCCTGCCATGTAGTCTCATAACTTCCCAAAATATCCATCGCGGCACTGGATAAAAGCTCCTCAAAGAGGTCCATCATATCGTTAAAGTCGGCATAGGCTTCGTAAAGCTCAACCGTTGTAAACTCGGGGTTGTGCTTTGTGTCCATGCCCTCATTGCGGAAAATACGGCCTATTTCATAAACTCTTTCTATGCCGCCGACGATAAGCCGCTTTAGGTGCAGCTCTGTGGCAATGCGCATATAAAGGTCTAATCCCAAAGCGTTATGATGTGTGATGAAAGGTCTTGCGTTAGCACCGCCGGAAATGGTGTTTAAAACGGGAGTTTCAACTTCTATATAGCCACGCTTATCCAAAAATTCACGAATATGGCGGATAAAAAGACTGCGTATCTCAAAGTTTCTACGAACCTCGGGGTTCACTATAAGGTCAACATAGCGCTGACGGTAGCGGGTTTCCGTATCCGTAAGACCGTGAAACTTCTCCGGCAGTGGCAGAAGGGATTTTGAAAGAAGCTTTATGGATTTGCAATGTATGGAAATTTCGCCCTTACGGGTGCGGAACACAAAGCCTTCAACGCCGACTATGTCGCCAATATCCCATTTTTTAAACTCATTGAAAAGCTCTTCACCCAAGTCGTTTACCCGAACATAAAGTTGGATTCTTCCCTTGTCGTCCATGATGTCCGCAAAAAAGGCTTTACCCATATCCCGCTTTGACATAAGGCGTCCTGCCATGGATACGTCCTTTTCCTCCCAGACTTCAAAGTTATCCTTAACTTCACCGCTGTAAGCTGTTCTTAGGTATTTCGTCTCGGTATAAGGGTCACGTCCCTCGTCCTGAAGCCTAGCCAGCTTGTCCCTGCGAATTTGCAGGATTTCGGATAGCTCAAGGGCTTCTTCAATCTCATTGTCTTTTACTTCTTCATGACTCATATATTGCGCTCCCTTATTCGATGCTTATTATACGGTAGCTTATTTCACCGGCAGGTGCCTCAATTGTTACCGTATCTCCTGCCGTATGGCCCAAAAGTCCCTGTCCTATGGGAGAATCGTCGGAAACCCGCCCATGGAGAGGGTTTGCCTCCTGAGAGCCGACGATTTGATATTCCTCTTTTTCCCCGTCCTCAAGACACTCCACAGTAACTTTGCTGCCAAGGCTTATGTTGTTGGTGTTTTCAATGGTTTCTATTATCTCAGCGTTTTCTATAACATTTTTCAGCTCGGCGATTTTTGAATAGAGTTTGCCCTGTTCGGTTTTCGCCTCGTCATATTCGCTGTTTTCAGAAAGGTCGCCAAAGGAGCGGGCCTCTTTTATCAACTCTGAAACTTCTTTTTCGCGGACAGTTTCTAGATAGTGAAGCTCCTCACGTATTTCGTCAAAGCGTTGCCTGCTCATTTTAAACTTTGCTTCGTTTGCCATCTTTTTCGTCCCCTCATTATATAAAAATTACATACGTATGCAACATTATACATTAGAATATAAAATGACATCATTGCTACGTATTATAGATATAAAAAACTCTGCTGTCAAGCCGAATAAAAGCTAATCATTTGTCGGCAGAGCCAGAAAGTTGCTTTATGGCGGCGGCAAGCTGAACATCTTCCTCATAGGGCAAGGTGCCTGCCATAAGGTCCGCCCATAGCTCATCGGGCATTTCAATCTGTATATCCGGACTAAGGCCGCCGACCTCGGCAAGGTCTATTCCCTTAGGTGTCAGATAGCTGTTCACTGAAAGATGAACGGCGCTGCCATCACTTAAAACAATGTTTATCTGGGAGCGTGACTTTCCGGTAGTTTGCTCTCCAACTATATCTGCACGTTCATACTCTGACAGGGCCGCTGCAAAAAACTCCGCCGCACTGTAACTATTTTCATTAATTAGAACCGCAAAGGGCAAATCGATAAAAGCTGCATCTGAGGTCTTAAGGCTTTCATTGCCGTCTTTGTCTCGTGATATAAAAACAGTTCCCTCGGGAAGAAGATAGTCCAAAATCTTCACAAGCTCATTTAAAAGTCCCCCAGGGTTGTTGCGCACATCAAAAACTATGCCTTTGGCCCCCAGTGCTATAAGCTCATCTACGGCAGCAATACTGCGGTCGGCACATTCGCCCTCAAAATTTTTGATTTTGACATAGCCTATGCCGCTATCCAGCAATTCATACTGGACAGGATTAGAAAAAATCGGTTGGGCCGATATTGTGATACTGCGTTCCGACTCATTTTCAAACTTTAGGCTAAGGGTAAAATCTTCGCCGCTTTTTTGCGCTATAAGCTCCCGTACCTGACCTGCCTCCATGCCCTTTAAGTCCACACCGTCTATCTTTATCATAAGGTCTCTGGCTTTAACACCGGCTCTCTGGGCAGGAGAGTCCTCAGAAACGGAAATTACCCGCAGGTAAGAGCTTTCTTCGTCTTTTTCAATGGTCACGCCGATGCCATTATAGTTGTTTTTTTGATATTGAAGGTATTCTTCATACTCCTGTGCCGTCATGTAATAGCTCCACCTATCATTAATGGCGGCAACCATGGCGGTATAAGCAGCGTCGGAAACTTCCTCCATATCGGTCTGACCTATATAATTTTTTTCAAGAGAAGTTAAGACCGAGGCAAATTTTGTGGTATAAGGAAAGGCATCCGGCCCACCGTATCTTATGACAATAGCATAGGCGCTAAGGCAGATGCCAATCGCAAAGCTGAACGTAGATAAAGCGGCAAGGGCCAAAGCGCTGAAACGTTTTTTCCTCATGTTTTCCTCCGACTTAAAAGCAATTAAACTATTCTGCTCCCAAAGCTGGCAATTATTAGGGCAGCAGAAAACGTGAAATACGCCGGACAGCTCTTTTTGAGCTGTCCGGCGGTCATAGTGCTTTGATAAATCAGGAGTAGGAGTATGACATTGGGTCTGTCGTGCTTCCGTTTACTCTGACCTCAAAGTGAAGGTGCGGCCCCGTAGACCATCCGGTAGACCCCACATATCCTATTACCTGCCCCTTGCTTACGCTTGCTCCAGCGGAAACTGCCATAGAGCTCATATGGGCGTAAAGGGTTGACACGCCGCTGCCATGGCTTATTACCACATAGTTTCCATAGCCGCTGCCATAGGCGGCTGTGGCTATGGTTCCGCTGTCTGCAGCAAGAATGGGCGTTCCCGTAGGCGCTCCAATATCCGTCCCCGCATGGAAACGCATTTCATTAAAAATCGGATGCAGACGCATACCGTATGTATTTGAAGACGGATAATAGCCGGTAAGCGGCCATTTCATAGAGCCGGAGCCCAAAACAATGTTGCCGCCATTGCCTGCGGCAATCTGCTCCTGCTGCTGCTTTTCCAAAGCGGCAACCATATCGTTAATCTGGGAGCTTAAAGCCCGCTGAGCAGCCTCATTAGCGTCAAATTCTGCTCTTAGCCTTTCAACATCTTCGTCAAGCTGCTTAATCACAGCCTGAGCTTCATCTATCTGTGTTTCAAGAAGTGCCTTTTTGGCCTCAAGCTCTACCCTCGTCTTTTCCTGCTGAACCTGAGTTGCCTCATAATCGGCCTTTACCTCCTCCACGTGCTCACGAGCGGCTATGTAGGCTGTTTCGAGGTTTTTGTCATAGTTCATTATGCCTGAAATGAAATCAAGTCTGGCAAGTAAATCCGAAAAACCGGTGGCATTGAATAAAATTGCGTAGTAGCTTATATCTCCGTTTTCCTCCATAGCTCTCATGCGGATGCGGAGGGTTTCCTTTTGCTCAGCCTCTGCGGCCTTGGCTTCTTCAAGCTCCTTGGCCTTTTGCTCAATAAGCTTGTCATACAGGTCAATCTGCTCGTTTATAAGCTCAATTTCCTGCCTTGCAAGCTCGTTTTGCTCATCCAACAGGGTCTTTTTTTCAACGGCCGTGGCCATTTCATCTTCAAGACCGCCAATTTTGCCTTTTAGTGCATCCTGCTGCTGTCCTATGGCCGTCTGCTTGTTTTTCAAGCTGTCTATCTCAGACTGTGAAACAGCCAAGGCTCCCCCTATTGCCGAAAGCACAAGGGAACCAATAAGTACAAGCACAAGGATAACGCAGACTATGGAAACAAACTTTTTCCTGTTTTTTTGCATAAGAACCTCCTAGACCTTTAGATAGTTTCTAATGGCTATACTGCCGCCAAACATTCCGACGACCACGCCCACAGCCAGAAAAACAAGCCCCACCGGATACATAAGAGCCGTAAATGGAATAACGTTCATATAGGCTCCGGCAATGCTGGTCATTATCTTATCGCTTATAAGTGTATATATACCCCATTGTATAAGGAAGGCAAAGGCTGCACCCAAGGCGCCCAATACCAGTCCCTCTATTATAAAGGGGGTTCTTATGAAGCTGTTTGTCGCTCCTACCATCTTCATAATGGCTATTTCCTCACGTCTGCCGAAGGTAGTCAGCTTTATTGTATTAGACATTATGAATATGGAGACTACAAAAAGAATAACTATTAAAATCAGTGAAACGGCGCTTACTATATTGCGCACTGTTACAAAACCTTTGGAAATTTCAAGCTGGGCACTTACGTCGGCAATTCCATCAATCGTTTCAAGCTGGGTCTTTGTGTCCTCCATAAGGCCGATGTCATTAAGAAAAACCACATATCTGTGCCTGAAAACCGTTGGCTCAATCTCTTCAAAAATAGAGCTGTTTTCATATTCATCCTTAAAGCTTTCCATAGCTTCCTCTCGGGAAACAAAGTTTACGGATGATACGTTGGCTACGGCTTCAAGCTTGCTTGCCAAAGCTAGGGCATCCTCATCCGGAACAGTCTCGTCAATGAAGGCAAGCATTTCATTTTCACTTTCAAGCTTCTTTATAACGTCATTTATATTGACTGCCAAAAGGGAAAAACTTCCCATGATGGTAAGGCAGGCAATTATAATTGTAACGGAGGCAAAAGACATGAAGCCGTGGGTGAAAATGCTTTTAAAGCCCTCGCTTATAAGATAATTAAGCTTATTCATTAATCTCATAGCAGTAATACCCACCCATCCCGTCATTTACTACACAGCCGCCGTCTATGGCGATTACACGCTTTGAAAAGGAGTTTACAAGCTCCTTTTCATGCGTAACAACCAAAACAGTTGTGCCAAGTTCATTAATTTTTTCCAACAGAAGCATAAGTTCAAGGCTCTTAACAGGGTCAAGGTTTCCCGTTGGCTCGTCGGCAATTATAAGATTTGGGCTGTTAACCAAGGCTCTTGCTATGGCCACCCTCTGTTGCTCTCCTCCGGAGAGTTCTTGAGGCAGTCTGCCCTCCCGCCCTTCAAGTCCAACAAGCTCAAGAACATAGGGCACCCGCTTATCTATTTCCTTTTTACTTGCACCGACAACCCGCATGGCAAAAGCCACGTTTTCATATACGGTCTTATCGTCTATGAGTCTGAAATCCTGAAAAATAACTCCCAAAGTGCGCCTGAGCATAGGTAGCTTGCGGGGCTTTATCGTTCTTAAATTAAACTCATTTACAAAAATATCCCCATCAGTAGGTCTTACCTCTCCGGTGAGCATTTTGATTATGGTTGTCTTTCCGGAGCCGGAAGGCCCCACAAGAAAAACAAATTCCCCTTCCCCTATTTCAAAGTCTATGCAGTTAGCGGCAACGGTGCCGCTATTTTCATAAACCATTGAAACATTGTTCAATAGAACCATATCTTTTCCTCCTGTCGCCGGCTTGCGTATTTATATATAATCCGGCAGACGCACTAGACCTTATTGTTTTGTGAGTTAAGGTATTTTTTAACCATAAGCGCCACTTTGAAAACAATGGCATGGTCAAACTCACGAAGGTCGAGGCCCGTAAGTTTCTTTATCTTTTCCAGACGGTAGACAAGAGTGTTCCTGTGGACAAAGAGCTTCCTTGATGTCTCGGAAACATTCAGGTTGTTCTCAAAAAACTTATTAATGGTATAAAGAGTTTCTTGGTCCAGTGACTCTATGGGGTTTTTCTTGAATACCTCGCTTAAGAACATTTCACACAGAGTTGTGGGAAGCTGGTAGATAATTCTTCCAATACCCAGATTTTCATAGTGGATGACGGTTTTTTCCGTTTCAAAAACCTTGCCCACCTCTATGGCAACCTGAGCTTCCTTATATCTATCTGCCAACTCACGCAGATGCTTTGCCACAGTGCCTATGCCCACAACTGTTTTGACAAGCATCTCCGAGCTAATTGTTTCGCAAATCTTTTCTGCAATAAGGCAGACATCCTTGGCCTCAGCAATTTGGTCCAGCTCTTTTATGACAACAATGTCGCTTTCGCTCATGCTGAGTACAAAGTCCTTTTGCTTGTCCGGAAACATACCCTGCACAAGCTCTAAGGTGGCAATGTCGGACTTCTCCGTCTGTCGTATTAGGAAAACCGCACGTGGAACATCTGTTACGAAATTCAGTTCCTTTGCCCGCACATAAACATCACCCGGAAGAATATTGTCGGATATGATGTTTTTAACAAATGTGACTTTATTATATTTCTCGTCATAATTGGTCTTTGCTTCGTTGAAAGCCACTGCCGCCATAATAGCAAGGCTTCTCGCCGTTGCATCTCTGCCGTCTACAAAAACGGCATAATCAAAGCGGGAATTGGGACTTCCAAAAATTTTATAAGTGCGTGTGGCTGAAACAAAAAACTGTTCGGATACATCGCTTGTAAGCCCCTGAAGGCTCTCAATCTTTGTTCCGATAAGAGAAAGCTCGCTACTGGCCACGACAAAACCCTCGGAATCTATGACTCCAAGACATCTGTCTGTCGCATCCTTCATCTGTACAATAACGCTTTGAAAAATCCTGCTTGACATTTATATGTCCCTCCCCAGAAAGCAATGAAAACTAACGCTTTACATAATAGCCTATTTTATTGCTTTTTTCAATAGATTTTTAAGGATTTTTTGTAAATTTTTTTATTTTATCTTGCGTTATTCTCCAGTTTAATCATTTTTGCTATGTTTAAATCGTAAAAAACAACATAATTTAGTGGTAAAATCTTGAAAACCTTCTCTTTTTCATTTTTGTGCAGGCTTACAAAAAACATATTGTTTAATCTAACTGATTGCTAAAGTTTGCTCAATTGGTAATTGTTTCCTCTGTATCTGGGTCGAAGACATGAATCATGTCGGTATCGAAGGCAAAACTCACCGCAGCATTTGAGGGAATTTTTACCCTAGAGTCCACCACTGAAGCAAACTCCGCTCCGGCAATTTTAAGAAACACATTGCTCTCGGCACCAAGATGCTCGATAAACTCCACCTTTGCATCCACCGCCGAGTCGGGATGGGCCTTAATATACTCTTCCTCACCGTGTATATCGTTGGGCCTTATGCCAAAAATAACGGACCTTCCTATATATTCCAAGACCTCTGGCTTTCTTCCCTTCCACTGGGGAAGAGCCACCCTTGCCTTATCTGTTCCCTCACCAAACTGGAGCCAGCTAACCCCATCTATATCCAGAAGGGTTGCTTTGGACACATTCATCTGAGGAGTTCCCATAAAGGTTGCCACAAAGAGGTTTGAGGGCTTATCAAACAGCTCTTGAGGAGGTGCTATCTGCTGGACAAAGCCGTCTTTCATAACAACTATGCGGGTTCCCATGGTCATGGCCTCGGTCTGGTCATGTGTAACGTAAACAAAGGTTGTCTGAAGGCTTTGATGCAGCTTTGAAAGCTCTGCCCGCATGGTGGTTCTAAGCTTTGCATCAAGGTTTGAAAGAGGCTCGTCCAAAAGAAAAACCTTTGGATTGCGCACAATGGCACGACCTAAGGCCACACGTTGGCGCTGACCGCCGGACAAAGCAGAAGGCTTTCTTTTTAAAAGCCCCTCAATTTCCAGTATCTTTGCAGCCTCAAGTACCCGCCGCTTTATTTCATCCCTGTGGGTTTTTTTTATTTTTAGACCAAATGACATATTCTCAAAAACGGTCATATGAGGATAAAGGGCGTAGTTTTGGAAAACCATAGCTATGTCCCTGTCTTTCGGAGGTACGTCATTAACCAGCTTGTCATCAATATAAAGGCTACCTGTGGTTATTTCCTCAAGCCCCGCTATCATTCTCAAAGTTGTGGATTTTCCGCAGCCAGAAGGCCCGACAAGGACAATAAACTCCTTATCCTGTATTTCCATGTTAAAATCTGTAACCGCCACAACATTTCCCGAATAGGTTTTTCCTATACCCTTAAGTGTTACACTTGCCATGTGCTTCCTCCATGTCCTATGCCTGACCGCCTCGCCATAGCTTGTACTTTGCGCTAGTCTACCCGCATATATTATCACAAACGCCTATTTATGTATATTCTCTTAATTGACAAAGCTTTTATTCTATGTTTGTAAATTGTTATTACAATTGTTTCTGATTTGTAATATATTTTTAGTTAAAAACCTGCTCACGCTCTCCGGCCGTCAGCTCACGAAACTGCCCTTCTTCAAGGCCCTCGTCAAGCTCCAAAGAACCTATGGACAGGCGCCTTAATGAAAGCACAGGCTTTCCCAAAGAGGCAAGCATCCTTTTAACCTGATGGTATTTCCCCTCAAAAACGGTGACAAAAGCATGGCTTTTATCTTCTTCGTCTATTTCAAGACGGGCAGGCAGACAAATTGTTCCGTCCCGAAGGACAATTCCCCTTTCAAAGGATTCCTCGTCGTCTTTTGTAAGGCTGCCTTCCACCTTTGCTTCGTAACGCTTTGGAACTTCCCTCCTCGGAGAAGTAACAGCGTGGGAAAACTGCCCGTCACTGGTTATTATAAGAAGTCCCCTTGTATCCTTATCAAGCCTTCCGACGGGAAACAGTCCCTTTGCCCGAAGCTCCGGCGGAAAAAGGTCAAGAACGGTTTTTTGTTCATTATCCCTTGTTGCCGAAAGAAGTCCGGCAGGTTTATTAAGCATATAATACTTCTCTCCCGCAGGCCCTAAAGCTTTGCCGAAAAGGGTGAATGAGCAGTTTTCTTCACAAAACTTTTTTTCCGGAGAGCGAATTATCATTCCGTCAACACAGACAGCCCCGTCTTTTATAAGCTTACGTGCCTGTGCTCTCGAAACAACGGCCGCTTCTGATATAAGCTTGTCAAGCCTTGTCTCTGCCATAAATACCTCCGTTTATGCTGCCGCACTCGACCCAAAGCCTATATATTAATAGGCTTTGGGCTAAAGACTTTGTGCCTTTTCCTACGACCACAATTTTAGCATATATTTTAAGATATTGGAATAGCCTTTGATGAGGGGGTTGTCATATGTTTATCTATACCGTAAAGTGGAATAAAAAGCTTGCCCTTGCAATTATCATAGCTTTGGCCCTTTTGCTGTGTCTGCTGATAGTTTTAAGCCATGTCATCGGTGCTGAACAATCCGGAGGCACACAGAAGCTTAGAACCAACGCACAAAGGATTGAGTTTTTAGAAAGCCTTGGCTGGGAAGTAAGTGAGGAGCCAATAGATGAAAAGGTAATCGTCATTCCAAAAGAGTTTTCCAATGTATATACAGAGTATAATAAGCTCCAGATAGCTCAGGGTTATGATTTATCGCAGTATTGCGGCCTTGAGGCAACAATCTATACATATGATATATATAATTACAGCGGCTATTCCGGCACTGTTGTAGCCGAGCTTTATATCCTAAACCATGAGATAATCGGCGGGGATGTTCACTCTCTTTCTTTGGATGGTTTTATGCATGGCCTTAGGAGAATGGGATAAACAAAGAAACGGCTTTCACAGGAAAACCTGCGAAAGCCGCTTTTTGTTTTTTAGGGATTTGTCTTATTTTGCCTCTACTTCGATAACAACGCCGGAACCGACAGTACGTCCGCCTTCACGGATAGCAAAGCGCAGACCCTTTTCGATAGCGATGGGAGCAATAAGCTCAACACTCATATCGATGTTGTCTCCGGGCATACACATTTCAACGCCCTCAGGGAGGTTGATAACGCCGGTTACGTCAGTGGTGCGGAAGTAAAACTGGGGACGATAGTTGTTGAAAAAGGGTGTGTGACGTCCGCCTTCTTCCTTGGACAGAACATAAACCTGACCAACAAACTTGGTGTGGGGTTTGATGGTGCCGGGGGCTGCAAGAACCTGTCCACGCTCAACTTCGGTCTTGGTGATACCACGAAGAAGGGTGCCGACGTTATCGCCTGCCTCAGCAAAATCAAGAAGCTTATGGAACATTTCAGTTCCGGTAACGGTGGTTTCCCTAGTGGGCTTAAGACCAACAATTTCAATCTTATCGCCAACCTTAACACGTCCACGCTCTACACGGCCGGTGGTAACAGTTCCACGTCCGGTAATGGTGAAAACGTCTTCAACAGGCATAAGGAAAGGCAGGTCAGACTTACGCTCAGGAGTGGGGATATACTCGTCAACATTATCCATGAGTTCCTTGATGCAGGCATACTCGGGAGCGTCAACATCTTTGGATTCGGAAGAAAGAGCATTGAGAGCAGAACCCTTGATGATGGGAATGTCGTCACCGGGGAAGTCATAGTCGGAAAGAAGCTCACGAACTTCCATCTCAACCAGCTCTAAAAGCTCGGGGTCGTCAACTTGGTCGCACTTGTTAAGGAAAACAACGATGGCGGGAACGCCAACCTGACGGGCAAGCAGGATATGCTCACGAGTCTGGGCCATAGGACCGTCGGAAGCTGCGATAACAAGGATGGCGCCGTCCATCTGGGCTGCTCCGGTAATCATGTTTTTAATATAGTCGGCGTGTCCGGGGCAGTCAACGTGAGCATAGTGACGGGTGGCCGTCTCATACTCAACGTGAGAGGTGTTAATGGTGATTCCACGCTCACGCTCTTCGGGAGCCTTGTCTATGCTGGAGTAATCGGTGTACTCAGCGCCGCCCTGTATAGCGAGGTATTTTGTGATAGCGGCAGTAAGGGTGGTTTTGCCATGGTCAACGTGACCGACAGTACCGATGTTAATGTGGGGCTTTGATCTATCGAATGATTGCTTAGCCATTTGGAACTTCCTCCTTAAATATGTTTACACATTAAAGTTAATTTATTTTATAATTTTTGAGACAATAGTACAATATTCATAGGGTCTTTGCAACAATAAATTTAAGAACCGGAGCCTAGACGCTTCGCTTGCCGATTATTTCTTCCTGAATGGACTTCGGCAGCTCCACATAGTGGCTTGGCTCCATGGCATAGCTTGCCCTGCCCTGAGTTTTAGAGCGCAGGTCAGTTGCGTAGCCAAACATGGAACTTAAGGGTACATTGGCATCAACCTGTGTGGAACCGGTTCTGTTTTCCATACCGAGGACTTGTCCCCGTCGGGAGTTTAAGTCTCCTATCACATCACCGACATAATCATCGGGTACTGTGACAGAAACTTTCATTATCGGTTCAAGCAGCACTGGTTCTGCCTTTCGGCAGGCTTCCTTGAAGGCCATGGAACCTGCAATCTTGAAGGCCATCTCCGAAGAGTCTACCTCGTGGTAAGAGCCGAATATAAGTGTAACCTTGACATCAACAACAGGGTAGCCGGCAAGAACACCTGCGGCAATTGCCCCTTGTATTCCGGCGTCCACCGATGGAATGTATTCCTTCGGGATAACACCGCCCGTTATTTTGTTGATAAACTCATAGCCCTTGCCGGATTCGTTGGGTTCGACGATAACTCTGACATGACCGTACTGACCCTTACCACCGGACTGTCTTGCATACTTTGTGTCCTGCTCCACAGACTTTCTGATGGTTTCCTTGTAAGAGACTTGAGGCGTACCTACATTTGCTTCGACCTTAAACTCCCGAAGGAGCCTGTCTACGATAACCTCAAGGTGCAATTCGCCCATGCCGGCTATGATAGTCTGCCCTGTTTCTTCATCGGTATAGCTTTTAAAGGTTGGGTCTTCTTCAGAAAGCTTTGAAAGGGCAATTCCCATTTTTTCCTGTCCCGCCTTGGTTTTCGGCTCAATGGCGACTCGTATGACAGGCTCGGGGAACTCCATAGACTCAAGGATAACGGGATGCTTTTCAGCGCAAAGGGTATCTCCCGTTGTGGTGTTTTTAAGGCCGACAGCCGCTGCAATGTCACCGGAATAGACATAGTCTTGGTCTTCACGGTGATTTGCATGCATTTGCAGGATTCGGCCAACCCGCTCTCTGTGTCCCTTGGTGCTGTTTAAAACGCTTGTTCCGGTTTCAAGAGTTCCTGAATAAACTCGGAAAAAGGACAGACGGCCCACATAGGGGTCGGTCATAATTTTAAATGCAAGGGCGGAAAAGGGGGCGTCATCATCTGCGGGACGCTCTGTTTCCTCGTCCTTGGCCGGAACTACTCCCTTAATGGGGGGTATATCCGAGGGTGCGGGCATATAGTCAACAATAGCGTCGAGCAGCTTTTGGACTCCCTTGTTTTTGTAGGAGGTGCCGCATACGACAGGGATAAACTCGTTATCGAGAGTGCCCCGACGGATAGCTTTTCGAATCATATCCGCAGGTATGGGCTTCTCGTCAAGAGCAAGCATCATAATCTCGTCGTCCAAATCGGAGACAGCGTCAATAAGCTTTGTACGATACTCGACAGCAAGCTGCCTCATTTCCTCCGGAATTTCCTCAACACGCATATCCTTGCCGGTTTCATCGTAATAGATGTCGGCATCCATGTCCACAAGGTCAACGATACCCCTAAAGGTGTCCTCTGCCCCTATTGGAAGCTGGATGGGAACTGCGTTACATTTGAGTCTGTCACGAACCATGTCCAAAACGTGGAAAAAGTCCGCTCCCATAATGTCCATCTTGTTAACGTAAATCATGCGGGGAACGTGATAGTGGTCGGCCTGCCTCCAAACAGTTTCGGATTGGGGCTCCACGCCGCCCTTTGCGCACATGACAGTTACAGAACCGTCCAATACACGTAGGGAGCGCTCGACCTCAACGGTAAAGTCAACGTGGCCCGGTGTGTCTATAATGTTTATGCGGTGGTCTTTCCAGAAACAAGTGGTGGCGGCAGAGGTTATGGTAATGCCTCTTTCCTGCTCCTGCGCCATCCAGTCCATCGTTGCCGTACCGTCGTGTGTTTCCCCGAGTTTATAGTTAACTCCGGTGTAGTAGAGGATACGCTCGGTAGTCGTCGTCTTTCCAGCGTCTATATGCGCCATTATACCGATATTTCTGGTCTTCTCTAAGGATACTTTTCTTGACATAAAAACTAACTCCTAAGTTCTACCAGCGATAATGAGCGAACGCCTTGTTGGACTCTGCCATCTTGTGGGTGTCTTCGCGTTTTTT
>JAAYFX010000258.1 GCA_012728025.1 Clostridiales bacterium | reverse complement strand
TAGTTCAATGAAAGGAGGGCTATAATCTCTAGTGAAAGCCGCCTTCTTTTGTTGCGGCCTCCAGAAGCTGGAAGGAGTTTTTTGTAAAATCCAAAAGCCCCTCACGCTTCATTTTGCCAAGCTCGTTTGACATTGCACTGCGGTCAACCCCCAGATAATCGGCAAGCTGCTGCCGGTCAAAGGGTATGGTAAACTTGTATTTGCCCTGCTGCATGGCTTGGTCGGAAAGATAGGAAAGAAGCTTTCCCCGAATGGTTTTCGGTGTGGTGTGAAATATCCTGCGGCTCAGGTGCATATTTTTTAGAGCGGTTACAGAAAGAAGGTTTCTTATAAGCCTTGCGTGAAAAGAACAGGAGCTGGGGCAGGTTTTAAGCATTTTTTCAGTGTTTAAAAACAAAACCTCCGTTTGCTCCGCCGCCACAACATTTACCATCATGGCCTGATTTGGTACGCAGGCATAAGTTTCTGCAAAGACCTGACCACGGCCCGCATGGTTTATAATACTTTTATTTCCCCAGATGTCGTCATTTTCAATGTTTACCCCGCCGGAGATAACAAGACCCATGGAATCAGCTATGTCCCCCGCCCGATAAATAAATTCGCCTTTGTTAAAGCTTTTGTGTCTGGCTTGAAGGCATTTTATCATAGCTTCTGCCTCATCTTCAGAAATGCCTCGAAAAAGCTCCGTTTTTACAAGAAGGTTATAGTTCATTTCTCTCCCCTTTGTTGGAATAACAACATACTTGATGTAATTATTATAGTATATTTTAATTACAAAATCAAGTGGGAGGAAAAATCATGATTAGAAGAATCATTCAAATAGACGAAGAAAAATGTAACGGATGCGGCGCCTGTGCCACTGCCTGCCACGAGGGTGCCATTGTTATGGTGGATGGAAAGGCAAAGCTCCTTCGGGATGACTATTGCGACGGTCTTGGAGACTGCCTGCCCTCTTGTCCCACAGGGGCGATTACATTTATAGAGCGTGAGGCTCTGCCCTTTGACGAGGCGGCAGTTCAGGAAAACATGAGAAAAAAACAGCAGGCTCAGGAGGATAACCTTCCCTGTGGCTGCCCTGGCACACAGTCAAGAAGCATAGTAAGGCCCGCTCCGGTCAAGGCTGTTGAGCCTGCTCAAAAGCCGGAATCCCAGCTTCGCCAGTGGCCTGTTCAGATAAAGCTTGTTCCTGTGAACGCTCCTTATTTTAACGGTGCAAACCTGCTTATAGCAGCAGACTGCACAGCCTATGCCTATGGCAACTTCCATCAGGAATTTATGCGCAACAAAATAACTCTTATCGGCTGCCCCAAGCTCGACTCCGGTGAATACAGCGAAAAGCTAACCGAGATACTCCGTGGAAATGACATAAAAAGTCTTACCCTTACCCGTATGGAGGTGCCTTGCTGCGGAGGAATGGAGCATGCGGTTAAAACTGCTCTGCAAAACAGCGGCAAGATGATTCCTTGGCAGATTATAACCATATCTAACGACGGACAGATTTTAGACTGATATGTGTAAAACAACCCGCCCTTGAGTTTAATTCTCAAGGGCGGGTTTGCTTTATATTTTTACAGTAGTTTCAAGAAATAGGTTTGGTCAAAGCTTTTTCGCCAGTATAAGGTCTCTTTTTATGGAATTATCCACCCTATGCTCAAGGCTTTCATATATCTCTCCGCAAAAAACGGAAAAGCCCGCATCTTCCAGAAGCTTTGCAAACTGCTGTCTTGAGAAAACAAAGCTGTTCCACGAAAGAGCGATAACCCCGTTGGGCTTTAAAACCTTATGCCAAGAAGGGGCGCAAAGGGAGACAAGCTCCTTGGGACTTCGGGTGAAAGAGCCTTGGCGGGAGGAAGAAACATTGCCATGCTGAACACCATAAGGAAGGTCGCCGACCATGATATGAAAGCTATTTTTCTTAAAATAGCTGTCGGCGTATTGGCTGTTTCCCCAAACCATCTCCCAGCGCTTTACAGCATTTTCCTTCATTTCCTGCTTTGTTCTGGAAAGCTCGGCAAAAACCCTTTTTGCGCCGGCGGAGCTTTCTTTGATATTAATGGTTTCGTGACCGGTGCGGTGCTTAAACCTTTCTATCTCTAAATATTTCTTCAGATATGTAAAGGCATCATGGGCGGCTTTTTCCGAAAGTTCTATGCCATAGGCATCATAGCCCAAAGAAAGAGCTTCAAAAAGAGTTGTTCCCTTGCCTGCCACAGGGTCTAAAAGCTTTATTTTTTCCCCGTAAAAAGGTGAAGAAAAAAGGGCAAGGTTAATCATAAAACGGGTGAAGTTTTCGTTGGTTTTGCCAGAATATTTAAGAATACAGCTTATGCCGCCGTCAATGTATAGGGGATTTGGCAGGGACAGGGGAGTAAAGCAAGGCTCCCCGTCTGTTTTACAAACTTCAAACAAGGCATAGGTAAATGAGCAACGAGAGAGCCTCTCCAAGGTTTTTTCGTTTACAGGCTCTTGGCAGCGAAAACAAAGATATGGAACAGAGCCGAAGGATTCCTCGATTATTTCAAAGTCCTTGTGTCCGGCGTGAGAAAGAGCAAGAGTAAGCTCTGCTACCGAGAGTTTTAGGGAGGCTTCGAAGTAAACTCTGCTATGTCTGGGGTTTAAAAGTATGGCATATTTTTTCATGGTGCATCCTCATGGTTTGATAAATCATATATAGCATCCGAAGGACGGATATTATAAGGCGGGCACATTGCGCCGCAGCGGATATTCTACCACAGCCGCAACAGGCTGACAAGAGCAAAAACAAGGCTTAAGATTTTTGTTGACCTTTGAGTGAAACTAGGGTAATATTCAAAAACAAAGGCTTTGAAAAGGCCTGAGTGACTGGGCTTTAGGCCAAAGATAAAATATGGCGGGAGGACGGCCTTATAATGATAAGAAAAGCAAAAGAAAAAGATATTGACGCTGTTGTTGAAATATATTCAAAGATATTTGAAAAGGAAGCAAAAGCAGGAACCACCACAGGCTGGAAACCGGAAGTATATCCCACGGAAAACACAGCTCGGGAATCTTTTTTGAAGGACGAGCTGTTTGTTATGGAAACTGAGGGCAAAATAATTGCGGCGGCAAGGCTGAACCATGAGCAGGAGGACGACTATGTTCGGGGAAACTGGCAGCTTGAAGCGCCGAAGGAAAAGATTTTGGTGATGCACACACTGGTGGTAGACCCCGAAGCCTCCGGCCGTGGATATGCCACACAATTTGTTGCTGATTACGAAGCCTATGCAAGGGAAAAGGGCTGCCTTTCCCTGCGGATGGATACCAACGCCATTAACAAACCTGCTCGCTCTCTTTATAAAAAGCTGGGCTTTTCAGAGGTTGGGATTATAGACTGCACATTTAATGGGCTGGAAGATATCCGACTTGTCTGTTTGGAAAAGGTTTTGAACTAAAGGGTTTGCGGCTACATATAAAATGCGAGCTTGCGCCTGCCGGAAAATAAAAATACCGCCCCGCCGGAATCACCTCGGCGGGGCGGTATTTTTAAGGGCCAAATATAACTTCAAACTTTAAAGAAATTAATTGAATATCACATTGGGACAGGCTTTAAGCTTCATGCTCTTTCTTTTCGCCTATGCTCATAATGAGGTTTAGGAATATGCCGATTATAGCAGCACCGGCAATGGCAGGAATTTGAATTCCGAAGAAGGGCATGGAGCCGCCGAAGGTATAGTGGATGCCAAGACCGAAAACCATGATGGTTGCAATGACCGATATGTTTTTAACCGAGAACATATCGCATCTTTTGTCTATCATAATAGCAATACCCTGAGCGGCAATGGCACCGAAAAGATAAATTTCAAGCCCTCCAATAACGGCCAAGGGAATTCCGTAAATAAGGCCCACAAGAGGAGTGAAGCAGGATACAATCATGGCGATTACGGCTGCTGCTAAATAACAGGAACACTGAAAACACGAGTTATTGCCATGGTGCTTATATTTTCACCATAGTTTGTTCCGGCAGGGCCGCCAATAACGCCGGAAATCATGTCGCAGATACCGTCGCCTATTAGGTTTTTATCAAGCAGACCGGCCATGTCGTATTTTTTCTTTGAGCCTTTTTCTTCCGCAATGTTGTTAACATATATATCAAGCTGATACACATGGGCTGTGGATTCGGGAATTGTGGCTATGGCAATAGGCATAATAGCCGCAACGGCAGCCCATGAAACTTTGGGCAGAGAAAAGGCAGGCAGGGCAAAAATGCTGCCGTCGCCCAGCTTCCAAGAGGATGCGGCAAGGGCTTCGGGAGGAAGACTGCGGAAAAAGTTCATATCAGCGCCACCCACAAGGGAGATGATAAAAGCCACAAGACAGCCGAAAACCGCACCTAAAATAAGGGGGAGCTGACCTAAAAAGCCCTTGAGGTATCTGGAAAATAAAATGGTGGAAAAGAGTGTGGTCAAAGAAATTATCCAGACTAATTGCGGTTGACCCTCGGCAGGGGCGGCATCACTTAAGGCGTTGCCCGCAAGGGTAAGTCCGATTATCATGGCAACGGAGCCGGTTACACTGGCGGGAAGAACCTTTTCCACTGCCTCACGACCCACAAAGCGCACCACAAGACCGGCGGCAATGGAGACAAGACCGGACATTACAATACCGAACTGGGCTATTTGTATGGCTTCTTTGGGCAAAATTCCGTTTACGGTTGAAAAACCCTCGGCAGCCACAAGCCCCGATATGGCGGCAAGGTAGGCAAAGCTTGAGCCGTAATACATGGGGAGCTGGTTTTTGGTTATTAGGGCAAAACAAATAGTTGCAAGACCGCTGGCAAAAATCGTTGTTGAAACCTGAAAGCCTGTGATAAGAGCCACTGTAACTGTTGCCGGAAACATGACGATAACCTGCTGTAAAGCGTAAAGCAGAAGCTTTCCTATTGGCGGAGTTTCGTCTGGCAGATAGGCGATTTTTTGTTTGTTCATAATCTTTTCCCTCTCAAGTGTTTTCTCAATACTTTTCTTCCCGAGGAGCCATCAGGCGCAAACGGGAGTTTTGCTGTTAAAGGGCAGAGCTTGCCGCTTTAAGCAATAAATAATCCCAGCTTAGGCAGACCAATAAAAAACACCCTGCCGTAGTCCGGCAAGGCACTCGATAAGCAGATTAAATCCGCATTCGCAGAAACTTTCCGCTAATGTTGTGGGTGTTTTACCGGCATCTTTGTAACAGGATTAAAAACTCTCGTCGGTCATTATACTTTTAGACCGGTGATATGTCAAGGGAAAGTTTTGTGCCGAAATTTGTCCCTTTGACAGAGTATAGCAGGTGAAAATGAAACAGCACAGCAGCTTTTTCTGCCGTGCTGTTTTAAAAACTAAGATTTCTTTTTTGCTTTTGCCTTGTTTTTCGTGCCTTTGCCCTTCTTTACCTCTTCTTTCTTTTTTATGAAGAAAAGGCCAATAAGCATAACCACACCAAAAATAATAAGGTAATACCAAACCCTTTCCCTGTGGGAAAAATACGAGGCATACATCATAAACAAACAGCCGCAGATGGCAAGAGCAGGCATTATAAAACGGCTGAAAAAGCCCATGTCTTTTTCTTTGGCCATTATGGTAATAAAAATCGGGATATAAAGAGCATAGATGGTTACAATGGGAAGCTCTGAGGGGTCAAAGGAAAAGGGGCCGAACCATGGAACTTCCACAAGGTTTGCGCCGTAAAAATACAAAAGCCACAAGGCACAAAGGAAAAGACCGAGGATGGATGAGTTTGTGGGCATATTCGTAACCTTGTCCACCTGCTTGAAAAGCTCGGGTTTAGGGCCTTGGTTGCGGACTGCCAAGGCATACATTCCACGGGTGTTACCAAGCATAAGTCCGTTTAAAGTGCCAAGGCAGGAGATGACAATGAAAACAAACAAGGCTGTGCCGCCGGCTTTTGAAAATATCGTTTCGAAGGCAAGCTTTGCTCCTGCCTCACCGTTTTCCATTAAAACAGCGTTTGTCACTCCGCCGGCAAGACCGACATAATAAAGGATGTAAGTAATAACAATGATAAGGGTGCCAACAATTAAGGCTGTGGGAAGGTTTTTCTTCGAGTTTTTAAGCTCGGCGTTTATGCTGGTTGCGATTATCCAGCCCTCATAGGCAAAGGCGGTTGCCACAACGGCGGTTAAAAGAGCCTCCATTTTATTTTCCACAGGCTGAACAACGGTTGTGAAGTTTTCAATGGTAAGACCGTTGGAAAGTCCCACAATTGTGCCGACTATGGCCATAAGGTATAGGGGAACAAGTTTTATAATAGTTGTTGAAACCTGAAACTTACCCGCAAGAACAGGTGAAAGTGCGTTTACGGTATAGCTTGCACACATATAGAAAGCGGCTATGGCAAGACATTCAGGGCCGACAATAGACCAGCCGAATAAAACGCAGGTGTATCGTGCGGATACCCAAGCCAAAACGCTTGTGATGGCTGGGTAATATATCATTGTCATAAACCAGCCGACCATATAAGCGTATTTATTTCCCATTGTAACTTCCGCATAGTCCACAAGGCCGTTAACATAGCTGTATCTTGTGGCCATCTTGGCAAAGGTGTATGCGCAAATTATCATTATGGCGCCGCCTATAAGCCAAGCAAGAATGCCAAGGGGCTGATTTCCCCCCGTTACAGCAAGAACCTTTTCCGCCTTGAAAAATACGCCGCTGCCTATAACTATACCGACTACCATGGCGATAGCGGTTAAAAGGCCGTATTTTTCCTTCATCTTATTGTCCATGTTATTCTCCCTTTTAATATTGTGCTGTGGTTGAATGTTCCATGGCGTTATGATAGCATACAGGCTCATTAAAATAAAGACTTATTTATTTGTTTATACACAAGTTTACTTTGAAAATGGAGGTATTAATAGTAAAAACATAGGAGGGCAAAGATATGCCCCCCCACTTACACTGTTACTATCTGAAAAGCCTTATATAAGGCGCAGTATTTCATCTGTGGGCAGGCGGGGCGGGGCCTTCGGCTCCTCTGCCGCATAACCGCAGGGAATAAGGGCTATAATATTTTCTCCTTGTGGAATATTTAAAAGAGGTCTTATCTTTTCAGGGTCAAAAAGCCCCATAATAACAGTGCCAAGGCCCAAATCACAGGCGGCAAGGCAAAGAGATTGCACAAAAAGCCCGCAGTCAAAAAAGGTGTAGCCCTCGCCGTAGATGGAATCCGCGGTTCCCTCCTTGGAAAAACCGCTTTTTCCCGTAACAGAGCTGACGGCAAAAATTAAGGGAGCGCTGCCGGCTATTTTCCCGTTTCTCTCCGGCAGGACAGCGCAAATTTCCTCAAGAAGCTTTTTGTCTGTTACGGCGCAAAGCCGAACCGTCTGGGAGTTTTTCCACGAGGGGGCATTTTGGGCCAAGGCGGCAATGATTCTAATATCATTTTCGCTGACTGCCTTATCTGTGAAGCTTCTAATGCTTCGTCTTGTGCTTATGCAATTTTTTGTTTCCATGACGTCTCCTTTATAATCTTAAATCCCGCTTTATAAAACATCCTTGGGCTGACCATAGCTTTCAGCCACATAGCTCTGCATTGCCTTAATATTTTCAGCGGAAATGGGAATAAAGCTGCCCCCTATGGCCCGTATTCTGTAATATATTTCGGCTGTCATTTCCAAAACCTTTGCTACCTTAAAAGCGCCCTTTAAATCCTTTGCAACACAGACTGCTCCATGGGACTGCAAAAGGCAGGCGTTTGCTCTGTTCCCCAGAGCCTTAACGCAGTTTTCCGCAAGCTCCAAGCTGCCCGGAAGGGCATAGTCTGCGGTTTTTATAGTATCGCCTAAAGCCTGAGCGGACTCGTCGCATATGCCAAGGGGAATACTTTCGCCCATGGCGGCAAAAACATTAGAATATATAGGATGGGTGTGCAAAACCGCCCCTATTTCCGGTCTTGCCCTGTAAACCCCCAGATGCAGGTCTGTTTCAATTGAGGGACGTCTTTTTCCGGACACGATTTTTTTGTCCATGGTCATAACCACAATATCATCAGGAACGCAAGTTTCATAATCCATCCCGCTGGGGGTTATGTAAACCAGACCTTGGTCATCCTTTACACTGATATTTCCCCATGTTTCAACTGTCAGACCCTCGCCTAAAAGTCTTTTCCCAGCTTCAACCAGCGTTTCACGTATATCCATATTATCATCCTTTCCTTCCAAGCGTATATACATATAATAATAAACTCTTAGGGATTTAAGTCAAGTATGGATTTTTTTTTTAGCCTATGGTAATATAATCTTGTAAAGTTAAGTAAAATACGGAGGTTTATAATGGATATAGAAAAAAAGCTTATGAGCTGCCTTGATTGTGTCAGGGAGAAAACAAACTTCAAGCCCCTTGTTGGCCTTATTTTAGGCTCGGGCCTTGGAGATTACGGCAGGCAGATAGATGCCCGTGCCGTTATTGAATATAAGGATATTGAAGGTTTCCCCGTATCTACGGTTTTAGGCCATGAGGGGCGTTTTATCTTCGGATATGTTGAAAAGGTTCCTGTGGTTGTTATGCAGGGCAGGGTTCATTATTACGAAGGCTACCCCATGAGCGATGTAGTTTTGCCTGCAAGGCTTATGGGTCTTATGGGGGCTAAAGCTCTCTTTTTAACTAACGCTGCGGGAGGGGCAAATTTTAGCTTTAACTCCGGAGATTTCATGCTTATCCGTGACCATATTTCAAGTTTTGTTCCCTCTCCTTTAATCGGAGCAAATATTGAAAGTCTGGGAACCCGCTTTCCCGATATGAGCCATATTTATGACTTGGAGCTATGCTCTGCCATCAGGCAGGCCGCCGCCGAAAATGGCATTCATATTAAGGAAGGCACCTATCTTCAGCTTACAGGCCCCCAGTTTGAAAGTCCTGCTGAGGTCAGAATGTGCAGGGCGCTGGGAGGGGATGCTTTAGGTATGAGCACTGCTGTGGAGGCCATAGCGGCAAGGCATATGGGTATGCGGGTATGCGGAATTTCATGTATATCAAATCTTGCCGCTGGTATGTCCAACCAGCCCCTCACCCATGAGGAAGTTCAGGAAACGGCAAACCGTGTTTCAAAGCAGTTTACGGAACTTGTCACCAAATCCATTGTTAAAATCAGCGGATTACTATAAAAACTGCGCCATGCCTTCCCAAGGAAAAGACACTGCTTTGCGGTGTCTTTGACCATGGCTCTAAGGCTTTTTAATGACTTTCCCGATTTTTCGGCTTTGCAAAGCTTAAAAATCGGGAAAAAGCTTTTATAAGACCTTCTTTAAAGCTAGTTTTAACTTTTAAACACACATCAATTATTACAAAAGCGTTAAATAACTATTAAAAACCTTTAAATATAGTATTATATACTTGCAAACTATTGGAAACTATATTATAATGACACCGTCAAGTGCGGAGCAGCCGCTTCGCTTAGGCTTACATATTTTTTGGAGGTATGAAATGAAAAAATTTCTTGCATTAGCACTGGCCCTTGCAATGATTTTTGCTTTGGGCGCCTGTGCCGCTAAAAACCCCACTACGGAAACAGACCTTCCCGACACCGCCGAAACCGACACTCCGGAGCTTCCTGAAACAGGAGACACCGAAGATGGCGAAGGTTTAAAAATTGCCATAGTTACAAGCCCCTCCGGCGTGGATGACGGCTCTTTCAATCAGGACAACTATGAGGGTGTTTTGGCCTTTATCGCCGCAAACGCCGGCTCTACTGTAAACCCCATTCAGGAGGGTGATATCAATAACTCCGTTAATGCCGTTGCCGAAATCATTGCCGACTACGACGTTATCGTAACCCCCGGTTTCCAGTTTGGCGGCATTACCACTTTGGCTCAGGAAAACCCCGACAAGTTCTTTATTCTTGTTGATTCTTTCCCCGCAAACATGGAAGACCCTGAAGGTGATGCTCCTGTTGTGGATAATATTTATGCCATGCAGTTTGCAGAGCAGGAGAGCGGCTTCTTTGCGGGAATCTCCGCTGCTATGGAGACAAAGACCGGCAAGGTCGCTGTTGTAAACGGCATTGCCTATCCCTCCAACGTTAACTATCAGTTTGGTTTTGAAGCAGGCGTTGCCTATGCAAACGCAAAGCTTGGCACCGAGGCCGAGTGTGTTGAAATTGCCTCCTATGCAGGCACAGACGTTCGTGGCATCGATGTGGGCGGAAACTATGTTGGTGACTTTAACGACCCTGCAACAGGCAAGGTTGTTGGTGCGGCTCTTATCGAGCAGGGCGTTGACATCATCTTTGTCGCTGCCGGAAACTCCGGAAACGGCGTTTTCACAGCCGCCAAGGAAGCTAAGGACGTTTTTGTTATCGGCTGTGACGTTGACCAGTTTGACGACGGTGTAAACGGCGATAGCAACATCGTCTTAACCTCCGGTCTTAAGAACATGGCCATCAACGTAGAGCGTCAGCTGGGCGCAATTGCAGACGGCAGCTTCAAGGGCGGAAACTACACCCTTTATGCTGACACTGATTCCACCGGCTATGTCTCTGCAGACGGACGCCATCAGCTCTCTGAGGAAACTCTTGCAGCTCTTGATGAAGCATATCAGCTCATTAAGGACGGCGAAATAGTCCCCCCCTCTAACTTCAGCGAGGAAACCGTTGAAAACTTTAAGGGCTTAGAATAAGGCACTTATAAATATTTTAGGTGCTGAAAATGCTAAAACAAGTATTTAAAGCACTGGATAAAACAGTATAAAATTTTAAAATTTAAATACTGAAAAATAAGGGATACTGCTTTCTATAAGGCGGTATCCCTTATCTGTTTTTTTAAAGCTTTAGT
>JAAYFX010000257.1 GCA_012728025.1 Clostridiales bacterium | reverse complement strand
TGCCACCTGTGGCACACCTCATTTCCTTAACGATTCTAATTGCTTCATAAAAAAGGACGGATTTGTCTCCATCTAAACCAGCTCTTTTGCCTGCTACACTTAAATCGGTGCAGGGGGAGCCAAAAGTAATTATATCTACTGGTGGAAGCTGTGCTCCATTTAGTTTGCTTATATCTCCGTAATGTTTCATCTGAGGGATTCGTTTGGTTGTAACCCTTATAGGAAATGGTTCAATCTCCGAAGCCCACAATGGCTCGATTCCACACAGTAGACCTCCTAGGGGAAAGCCACCACTTCCATCAAAAAGAGAACCGAGGGTTAGTTTATGTTTCATCGTCAACCACCTCCTCAAATAAAAACAGCCGCTTCTTTAAGAAAACGACTGCATCTTTCTTTAATATCTTCTTTTAACTCAGGTGGTGCATCTGGGACTTCATTATATATTCCAAACTCTCCAAAGAGGTGTAACATCCCCTCGTTTCTTGCCTGCACCGCTTCTAGAAAACTCTTATAATACCCCAAATGCAATTCTTTCTGAAAACACTTTATTCTAGCTCGATATTTATTTCTTGGATGGTAAAAACTTACCCCCGTAACTCCAGAAGTATTATTTCTTTGTAAAGGATGATTGCACTGATTTTGCTGATGAGTACAGACCCTTAAGTTACATTTCCTATTATCAAGGGGATTCAAATTAATATGGTCAATTTCATAACCGCTAGGTGCTTTTATTATAAAACGATGTAAACAAATACCATCTTTATTTCCAATGTAGGGGCCAGTGTTGGTATTAACATTACACCTATACCAAGGGATATCTTCTATTTTATGAAAGTCCTCAGCATCAAATATAAAAACTTCCCCCGTTCTTGTCCTTCCATATCCAGTTAAACCATCTTTAGAAAACCAATATTTATTTCTTTTTACTCGCATTTTACTGGCCATCCTTATCTATTACCTCTTTAGCAATATCTTTATAGAAAAGCTTCTTCCCACTACGCAGAACATACACATCTTTACTCTCGCCCTTGAATTCAACATAACGCCGCAATATTACAGATGCGTATTTTTCATCAAGTTCCATCATGTAACAAATTCTATCTGCTTGCTCACAGGCAATAAGGGTGCTTCCTGAACCACCAAAGGTATCCAACACAATCCCGTTTGCCTGTGTTGAGTTGTTTATTGGGTAAGCTAATAATTCAACCGGTTTTGAAGTGGGATGATTTTCATTCCTTTTAGGCTTATCAAAGTTCCATATAGTGGACTCACTTCTTCCTGCATACCATTTGTGTTTTCCGGCCTTTAACCATCCAAAAAGTACTGGTTCATGTTGCCAATGATAGGGGCTTCTGCCCATTACAAAAGTATTTTTAGCCCAAATACATACACCACTTAAATGAAAACCTGCATCAATAAAGGCCTTTCTAAAATTTAAACCTTCCGTATCAGCATGGAATACATAGGCAGAACCGCCAGGCTCAAGATTATCAGCCATATTACGAAAGGATGAAAGAAGGAAATTGTAAAACTCCTCAGTTTTCATTGAATCGTTCATAATGGTAAGCCCACTTGCACTTTTAAATGAAACTGCATAGGGCGGATCTGTTAGTATTAAATTAGCCTTTTTGCCATCCATTAATTGTTTTACTGTGTTAGCATCGGTAGCATCACCGCAGACCATCCGGTGCTTTCCAACTGTCCATATATCCCCTTGTTCTACAAATGAGGCTTCTTCTAAGGCTTTTGTTAAATCAAAATCATCATCTTCGATATCCTCAATATCTCCTAAAAGCTTATTGAGCTCCCCATCATCAAAGCCCAGAAGGGAGAGGTCAAAGTCCGCACCTTGCAATTCAGATAACTCTATGGACAAAAGCTCAGCGTCCCAGCCTGCGTTCAGGGCAAGGCGGTTGTCGGCGATGATATATGCCCGCTTTTGGGCTTCCGTCAGATGTTCTACGAACACGCAGGGAACCTCTGTGACCCCTTCCTCTTTGGCAGCAAGAATACGGCCATGCCCGGCAATGATGTTTAAGTCCTTGTCCACTATAATTGGGTTAATAAAGCCGAACTCCCGTAAAGATGCCCTAAGCTGAAGAATCTGCTCCTTGCTATGGGTTCTAGCATTTCTTGCATAGGGCACCAATTTATCTATATCCACTTTTTCAAAACGTTCTGTTGTAGTCATATCTATCCCTTCCTGCCCGAAAGCAGCGCTTCCATAATGTCATCCTGGGGATTGCCCACATAGGCTGTGGTGCAGTTTTGCTTCACAATGTCGAAAATCTCATACCAGACGAGGTTCGCCTGCTTTTGGAAGGATTGGCTCATCTGTACAAAAGGGCTAGCAATCGCCCCACCGGTGGTGGGATGCTTTCCAAGAAAACCATAGGTGCTAATTGCTTCCTCACACTGAATATATCTTGTAAATGCCTGGGCATAGGATTCAATTAGTCGAGGGTTTACAAACTTCTCACAGCCCCGGGCTTTCAGCCATTTCCAGGTTTCAACATACAGCGCATCAGCCTCCAGAGGCTTTCCGTCCTTTTGCCTGCTGCTCAGGTAGTCACTGGGCGCCGGCATATCCGCACCGAGCAAATCCGCTGTATCCTCCAGTTCATCCGCCACTAATGCTGTTTCCGGCTGAAAGTCCGGGACTTCCAATACCATAGCGGCCTTACCTGTTATAATCTTATTTGCCAAGGGCTCCGGTTTCTCTCCGGCACGCACACGGCGTCCACCCCTGTTCGTTCCGTCTTTTGCCATGTTCCTAGCCTCCATTATTTCTAGGGTTTAATCCCCCCTTTGAACTGGTTTTTTTGTGCATGAAGGGCCGCGTCCGGTTCTTAAAACGCTCCTGACAGAGATAGAGACGCCCCCAGGGGCTTGTACGCTGTTTCAGGTGTGGAGATACACGGAAAGCTAGAAGCTCTCCTAGAGCCTTGTAGAGCCTCACAGAGCGTGTCTATCACTATATGTTGTTGTGCTCGTTCTCTATTCCACTACATCTTGTGCTTTCTGCTCCATCTGTCACCCATCTCAGCGGTAATGCGTGAGTGGCAGGACTTGCAGAGAGCCATAAGGTTATCCTCAGCATGGGTGCCGCCATGGCTGAGAGGCAGTATGTGGTGCACCTCCTCAGCGGGGGTTATGCGGCCTTCCATCTCACACCGCTCGCACAGTGGGTGGATGCTTATATAGCGGTCGCGTATTCGCTTCCATGCTCTGCCGTAGCGTTTGCGCATGGCGGGGTCACGATCGTACTTTTCATAGCGTCTGGACTCCTCTTTCGCATGCTGCTTGCAGAACCTGCCATCCGTCAGCTCAGGACAGCCGGGGTAGGAGCACGGGCGCTTGGGTTTGTAGGGCAAGGGGATCACCTCGCTTTCGGGCGTGAAGAAAAGCCCTTGAAGGATTGCTCCCTCAAAGGCTCTCTTGGATTCTGTTTTCCTGATTATAATAC
>JAAYFX010000256.1 GCA_012728025.1 Clostridiales bacterium | reverse complement strand
TTAGATCAACCAGCTGACCCCTGTCACGGACGTCTTGGATTATCCTTTTTATGGGTGCGGATTCAGGACTTACGATGGCAATTATTCTTGAGCTTGAAACCATGTTACCAAAGCCTATATTTATAAGTTTCAACTAAAAATGCCTCCTACTCAATGTTTTGAACCTGTTCACGGATTTTTTCTATTTCGGATTTCATATCAAGAACAAGGCGGGTAATCTCTTGGTCACTGCATTTTGAGCCTATGGTATTTGTTTCCCTGTTAAGTTCCTGAACGATAAAGTCCAGCTTTCTGCCGGCGGGAGACTCCCCCGTCAGCATGGAACGCATCTGGGAGATGTGGCTGCGAAGGCGCACAGTCTCCTCGTCCACTGCTGTGCGGTCGGCATAAATCGCAGCTTCCGTAAGGATGCGCCCCTCGTCTATCTGGGTGTTTTCCAAAACATCCTGCATACGGCGTGAAAGTTTCTCCCGATATTCACTGACACTTTTTGGTGAGCATTTTTCGATTAAGGAGACACAGTTTTCAAGGGTATCAAGCCTTGATGAAACGTCCTCACAAAGCTTTTCCCCCTCTTTACGGCGCATAGAGTCAAAATCCGAAAGAGCCGCCTCAACAACAGGCATAAGCTGCTTTAGGGCCTCGTCACGGTCAAGCTCTTTTTTATCCAAGGATAAAACATCGGGAAGTTTTGCGATTTCATAGGCCGATACCTCAGGGCTTATACTTAAAATATCGGCTATTTTGTCTATGGCCGCCTTGTATTCGGCAGCTAAGGCATTGTTTACAGTGACGGAAGCATCTTCTCCGGAAAGGGAACTAATGTTTATAAAAACATCGGTTTTCCCTCGGGAAACATGGGAACTTACAGCCAATTTTACAGTTTCCTCAGCAAACATAAAGCTTTTTGGCATTCTGATAGAAACGTCAAGGTAGCGGTTATTCACACTTTTAAGCTCAACGGAGAACTCATAGTTTTCACCTGCAGCCTTGGCTCCGCCGTATCCGGTCATACTTTTTATCATAAGCTTTGTTCCTTTCTGTTAAAACCTTGGGCTAAAGGATTTTAACGTACAGCTTATAGTCGTCCTCGTCAACGGAAACGGCACCTACCCCTGTATAGCCGTCCACATATATTTTTGCGTTTACCTGAAAAATGCCGGAGTTTGAGCCTGTTTCGGCCAAATCTATAACCGCTCGGATATTATTTGCTTTGACCTTATCAATAACATCCTGACTGCCCCGCAGCATTACCTCAACCATTTCCGTAACGGGGGAGGAAATGCGTCCGGCAGGAGTGTTTATAATGGAAATATTGGTGACGTTAAACATTGCTGTCTTAAGGCCCAACACTTCAACTGTAACCTTGGCCTCTGTAAGACCTGTGACGTTTGAAACATCGTTGTCAAGAACAATGGGGAATTTCTCCTCGAGAGTTGAGACGAAAGAGGAAAGGTCGATAGTTCCAAGAGATATTTTGTTAATGCCCTCTAAAGTTGCGGCATCTCCCGCTATTGTTATGGTTTCCGGCTCAAATTTAAGCTTAACGTTTTCCATTGTGGCACCGCCCCCGTCCACAATGTCAACAGAAAGAGGCACCTCCTTGGTGGCTGTAATGGGAAGGGTAACGGAAACCGTTTGGGTTTCAAGCCTGATGTTTCCAAGCTCAACCTCCTTGCCCTCGGCATCCACAAGGGTATATTCAGAGTCAAATTTTAAAGTTTTATCAACATTTTCACGGGTAATCTCAACAAGAGCATAAGAGACTCGGCTTATTTCGTTTTCCGGTCCGCTGATTGTGACCTCTGAGGGGTCAAAGCTAATAGTTCCGGCAACAAAGCCCTCGGAAACACTGCCTTCTGAAAAATCGCCTTTCAGTTCAACGGACTTGGAGCTGGCCTTGTCCACATAAAATGAGAGAGTTTCAGGCAGGGAGGAAACCAAATCAAGGGAGCTTTTGTCTATTCCTGCTGGATATTCCATAGTAAAGGGCATGGTGTTGTTCCCCTTAGACGTTATCTTTGAAACATCCACCACAGCCTTAATATTATTCGCCGTAAGCTTAGATAAGGTGCGCAAAGTTCCTCTAAGGGTAACCGTAACGCTGTTGGCGCTTACGTCAGAAATGACAAAGTTCTCCCTGTCCCGCAAACCATCGGCGCCGTTTAAGACAACTTGGACGCCTTCAAAGGTCTTTTCCCTGACGTCGCCCTCAGTAGTTGTAACATAGACCCAGACAAGGATTGCCGAGATTATAGAAATAAGAACCATAAGGGCTTTATTATCCCAGATTTTTGAGGTTTCATTTTTCATTTTTCTTCACCTTAAACAGAGACAGGGAGTTTTTTTTCTTTTTTCCGCCATCAAGACGGTCATCCACTATCAGCTCGTTTCTAAGAATTTTTTCAAAGGTATCCGGTGTAAGGTGGCGCTTTAGCATACCGTCCACCGCAATGGATATGGAGCCTGTTTCCTCAGAGATGATAGCAACCACCGCATCAGAATGCTCGCTCATGCCGATGCCTGCACGGTGGCGCATACCTAAATCACGGCTTAGGTTCGGGTTTTCCGACATAGGCAGCATACAGCCTGCGGCAGAAATGCGACCCTCGCTTATTATAAGAGCGCCGTCGTGCAAGGGAGCCTTGTTGAAGAAAATGTTTTTTATAAGCTCCGCCGTTGTGTCTGCATTTATAATGGTGCCGGTATTCATCTGATTGTCAAGCTTGTTTATCCGCTCAAAAACAATAAGAGCGCCTGTTTTAGCCTTGGACATTGCCGTGCAGGCTATAACTGTTTGGGTTATGGCTGCATCCACAGTCTGGGCATGAATATTGCCCCGCAAAAAGGATATTATGTTGCCGCTGCCAACCCTTTCCAACATCCGCCGAAGTTCCGGCTGAAAAAGTATGACAAGGGCCAGAAGACCAAGCTCTACGGTTTTAGTCAGTATAAAGTTTGCTATGGTCAGCTTTAAAAGTTCCGACATCCAAAGGGTGAGAAGAACCACAACAATGCCCTTTGCAACCCTGCTGGTTTTTGTTTTTCTGATAAGACCTATAAGCTTGTATATAAGAAATGCGACAATAGCAATATCTACAACATCCGAGATGTCTGCGGATAGTAGATATTGTATTGCCTGCATTATTTCGTTCTTAAACTGTTCCATAGGAAAACCTCTGCCTGTAAAAAGTAAAATGTAAGCCGGCGACAAAAAGCGTGTATATAAAAGCGCCGGCTATTTTATGCGAAGAATAGTTGCTTATGGTATCCGGAAACCGCTTGATTTTTGCGGGAATAAAGATTCCGGTAATATGCCCTGATGATTATGGGTAAATCTAAATTTATCTTCATCTTATAAATTATATATTATATCTGCCGAAATGGCAAATGCTTAATAAGCTATTTTACATATTATTAAATATTTTAATCATGGCATTGGCAGCACAGCGCACTTCGGCAGCTGTGTTGAAGGGCGAAAAGCTAAAACGTGCGGTTCCGCTTTCTAAAGTGCCCGCTGTTTCGTGGGCGCTTGGCGAGCAGTGCAACCCCGAGCGTATACAAATTCCGGCAGAGCCAAGCCTTTCGGCAAGCTCGTCTGATGAAAGCCTATCAGAGCGCAAAGAAAGAACGCCGGTTTGCATTTCAGGGTCGTCGGATATGAAAATCTCCAGCTCCGGTATTGGGGAAACCAGCTGGGTAAAAAGCTCCCGCAGCTTACGCTCATGGTCAAGAAGGGTCTTTTCAGAGCGGGATATGATAAATTTTACACCCTCATAAAGCCCCGCTATACCGGAGACATTATGGGTTCCTGCCTCAAGTCTCTCGGGCAAAAAATCCGGCATACTGTCAGAGGCGCTGTTGCTGCCTGTGCCGCCGAATAAAACAGGTCTTGTCTCAGAATTGCACAGCAAAACACCTGTTCCCTGAGGG
The DNA here is from genome assembly GCA_012728025.1 of Clostridiales bacterium. Classification (GTDB taxonomy): domain Bacteria; phylum Bacillota; class Clostridia; order Oscillospirales; family Oscillospiraceae; genus UBA2658. The sequence continues at coordinate 3,322 of JAAYFX010000256.1, read as the reverse complement.
CCAAGCAGACCCTTGTGTCCGGGCATGGCGACAAATGCCGCATCAAGCCCCAAAAGGTCGATAGACAGAACGCCGGCCGCCTGAGAAGCATCTATTATAAGAGGAACCCCCCGTTTTTTACATAGGGCGGAAATTTCCTTTATAGGCAGGATATAGCCAAAAACATTGGAAACATAGGTGCAAACGGCACAGTCGGCTTTGTCCAACTGCTGCTCAAAGGCCGAAACCGCCTCCAGAGGAGAAAATAAAGGAGAGGAGGCCACAGACAAAGAGGCGTTCAGCCCACGAAGGGGGCGTGTGACGGAATTATGCTCGTATCCTGATATAACTACATTATCACCGGAATTTACAAGAGAATTTATAGCAATATTCAAAGCGTGGGTTGCGCTTGAAGTAAATATAACATTTTCAGGCTCGCCGACGTTAAAATAATCGGCAAGCAAAATTCTGGTATCTAAAACACAATCCGCCGCAAGCATTGCCGGACGATGGCAACCTCTGCCGGGGCTTGCCATGGTGGCCATGGCCCTGTTTATGGCTTTTTGAACTGTGCGGGGCTTGTGCATGGAGGTTGCGGCGCAGTCAAGATATATCATGAGTTTACCTCACTGACTGAGCCGTCATGGGCCATAACAAAAATCCTTGTGGGGCCAAGCCCCTCCTGACGCAGGACATTAAGAGCCAAAGAAAGCTTGCTTTCAGAAATTTTCACGCAATAACCGCAGCCTACACCGCTTGCGCTTTTTGGCGCCTTGGTGATAACTGCGGTTATTCCCGCATGCTCAAGCGCTCTTGAGGCTCTTTGCGCATAGGTAAGGGACCTGCACATGAGCAGATATTTCAGCATAACTATCTTCCTTCCAAAGCTAAGTTGGGACCCAAGGGGGTCTGGAATATCTTATGCTGAAATATAAGCGCTTGTTCAGTTATTTATTAGAGCCACACAGTGAGCGGCAATGCCCTGACCTGCACCTGTAAAGCCCAGATGCTCTTCCGTTGTGGCTTTTATATTAATGTCAGCCAAAGCCAAACCCAGAGCAAAAGCAATATTCTCTCGCATTTTTGGCATATAAGGCAAAAGTTTGGGTGACTGGGCAACTATGGTAGCATCGATATTTGAAACAGAATATCCCGCTTGGGAAAGCCTTTTTCCCACAAGGCATAAAAGCTCAAGGCTATCTGCATCTTTATATTTTTTGTCGGTGTCGGGAAACATTTGGCCTATATCCCCAAAGCCGCCGGCACCCAGAAGGGCATCCATAATAGCATGGGATAAAACATCCGCATCGGAATGGCCATAAAGACCCTTTTCAAAAGGGATATGAACTCCGCCTAAGATAAGACGCCTGCCTTCCACTAGCCTGTGAACGTCATAGCCATGACCTATACGCATAGCCTCACCTGTCTTTCCCAGCCGAAACAAGGCGCTCACGGCGATGGTTAAGTATGGTTTCCGCAAGCATAAGGTCCAGCGGAGTGGTTATTTTTATGTTTTCCTCGCTGCCGGAAGATAGAAAAATGGGAACACCCAAAATTTCAAGAGCCTGAGCATCGTCGTATATGGTAAGCTCCTTTTGCAAGGCGTTTGTAAGGGCGCCTTTTATAAGCTCCGGAACAAAAACCTGAGGAGTCTGTATATTAAACACCGCATCACGCTCGGGTGTTTGTGTAACCTGAAAACCTGAGGCAAGCTTAACTGTATCTCTTGCGGGCACAGCAGGCACAGCCGCCATGTTCAGCTCCGCCTTTCGGATTGCCTCGGTTATTATTTTCCTTGTAACAAGGGGCCTTGCCCCGTCATGTATAGCTATAAGCTTTGTTTTTGGGTCTGTTTCCGAAACGCCGCTTAAAGCAGATTCAAGCCTTGTTTCGCCGCCGCATAAAACCTTCATTGCTTTTGTGATGTTGTATTTATCACAAAGCTCGGAAACCTGTATTATTTTTGTTTCAGCGGTGACGACTATAATTTCACTTATAAGGGGGCAAGCCTCAAAGGTTGAAAGGCTGTATGCCAGAACGGGAACCCCCTGAAGTGGTGCAAATATTTTATCCCCGCCGAAGCGGCTGCCAGAGCCGGCAGCAAGAATTACGGCGGAGCAAAAAGGTTTTTTCTTCTGCGGCGTAATAAAGTTTCGTACGGACATATTTACCTCCGAATAGTTCTGCGCACGAAAACGGGCGTGTCGGCAAAACAATAGACTGCCGCCGCCCGTCTTTATGTGAGAATTTAAGATATTGCTGTACTAATGCGCTTTTCAACATCCTCATAGCTCGTGCTTTCAGAAAGAACAATTTCAGAGATGAGTATCTGCTTTGCAGAGTGAAGCATTTTCCTTTCCCCTGTGGAAAGTCCCCTGTCATTTTCACGAATCATGAGTCCTTTTATAACGGCGGCAACCTCCATCAAATCCCCGCTTTTGATTTTAATCATATTTTCACGGTAGCGCTTGTTCCAGTTTTGAGTCATGTTAATCTCTATGTCTGAAAAAGCGCTTATGATTTTTTCCGCCTCCTCGGGGCAGACAATGGGTCTCACACCGATACTTTCGGTGGCATCGACAGGAATCATAACCTGCATATCACCGGCCGGAAGCTTAAGCGAATAATATTCTCTTTCAGAGCCGTCGACCATGCGTGTTACTATGCTGTCAATTATACCAGCGCCGTGCATAGGATGCGCAATACGGTCTCCCACGCTGAACAATTTAAATCCCCTCCCATCTTTTTTATCATAATTAAACACTCATATAATCATTATACACGAAATAAAAAAATTTAGCAAGGAACTTATTCAAAAAACTGTAATATATAATACTTTGAGATAAAAATCAAGTAGAATATTATTATTTTGCAAAACATTCATAATGTGTACATAAAACAAGAGCTAAAAAGAGCAATCCGCCCGAAGCTTAAGGCAGCTCGAGCGGATTGCTCTTTGTATTATGTTAAAAATTTCTTAGTCAACTTTGTTGGGGTCAGAGTCGGGAGCTATTCCGGTGGCCTCCCCTGCTTCGGAAACCTCATAAACAAGGGCATCATCCTCAGACTTTGGGGCAGCTTCCATTATATCTCTGGTATCTGTTTCCGCTTTCGGAGCAGGCTCTGCAAGGGCACGTATGCTAAGGGATATTTTCTGCTTCTCGGTATCAATATCGGTTATCTTAACATCTGTTACATCGCCAACAGATAAAACCTCGTCAGGCTTGCCTATACGGCGGTTTGATATCTGGGAGATGTGGATAAGCCCGTCCACTCCGGACATAACTTCGGCAAAGGCACCAAAGGGCATAAGCTTTACAATTTTAACGTTGGCAACATCACC
>JAAYFX010000255.1 GCA_012728025.1 Clostridiales bacterium | reverse complement strand
GGCAGGCAGCGGCTGGATACCCCTGCTTTTTCCTTCATGTCAAGCTCACAGGAAAGGTCGCCGCACCACATGGTTTTAACAAAGCCGCCATCCTTTTCCACAATGGTTTTCACTTCCTCAAGGGTCTTTGCCGTATAGCTGTGGTCATCCAAATTCTTTTTCGCCTTTGCGAACATTTCGGTATGGATTTCCTCTAAAAGCTGTGGAAGCTTTTCCTCAAGCTCTGAAAGAGAGACTGTAATCTTCTCACCGCTTACACGCTTTACGCAGACACAATGGCCTGCCTCAATGTCCTTGGGGCCAATTTCTACACGAAGGGGAACGCCCTTCATTTCATACTCGGCAAATTTCCATCCGGCGCTATTGTCGGAAAAGTCTCCCTTACAGCGCAGACCAAGGGCTTTTATCCTCTCCATAAGCTCCTGAGCCTTTTCAATTACCCCAGACTTATGCTGGGCAATGGGCAGAACAACAACCTGAATGGGAGCAATTTTCGGCGGCAGAACAAGGCCGTTGTCGTCGCCATGGGTCATGATTATGCCGCCTATTATGCGGGTTGAAAGCCCCCAAGAGGTCTGGTGGGGGTGGCAAAGCTTGTTTTCCCTGTCGGAAAAACTTATATCAAAAGCCTTTGCAAAGCCATCGCCAAAATAGTGGCTGGTGCCGCTTTGCAGGGCCTTGCGGTCGTGCATCATACATTCTATGGTATAAGTGCGCTCTGCTCCGGCAAACTTTTCCTTATCTGTCTTTACACCTCGGACAACGGGCATGGCCAAAAAATCCTCGCAAAGCCTTGCATAGGTTTCAAGCTGCTGCTCGGTTTCAGAGAGGGCTTCTTCGGCGGTTTCGTGAAGGGTGTGTCCCTCCTGCCAAAGAAATTCCCTGTGACGCAGGAAGGGCCTTGTGGTCTTTTCCCAACGCAAAACGCTGCACCACTGGTTATAAAGCATGGGCAAATCTCTCCATGAGTGGAGAACATTGCTCCAATGGTCGCAGAAAAGTGTCTCCGAGGTGGGGCGGATGCAAAGCCTTTCATCCAGCTCCTCTGTGCCGCCGTGGGTAACCCAAGCGCACTCGGGGGCAAAGCCCACAACATGGTCTTTTTCCTTCTGGAGAAGGCTTTCCGGAATCAGCATGGGCATGGAAACGTTTTCATGCCCCGTCTCTTTAAAGCGGCGGTCAAGCTCGCCCATTATATTTTCCCAAATGGCATAGCCGTATGGCCGCAGTATAAGCATACCCTTAACGCTGGAATAGTCAATTAACTGGGCCTTTCTGCACACATCGGTGTACCATTTTGCAAAATCAACATCCATGCCGGTTATTTGCTCTACGTTTTTCTCCTTAGCCATATATCATTATTCCTTTCGAATTTAAATCCTCACAGGGCCGCCGCCAAAAGAGGCAAGCCTATTTATAATTGATTATTCTATATACGAAAAAGCCCCTTGTCAAGAACATAAGAGGGAGCATTGCCGTATTATGGTTTGATATAAAATATGGAGGCGGTGCTGTGGGCGCTTATGCAAAACTATACATTCGCCCGTCTCAGGGCGAAGTAATACACACGGCGGTGTCGCCGACGGAGGATAAAAGCTGCTGCGTTTGCGGCAGGGTTTCGGATAACGGAAAGGCAATTTCCGGTGCGCTGGCCCTTCTTTACGAAGCTGAGGGTCAGCAGGCAAAGGAGCTTATTTCTGCCTTTGTAACCGACGAGGACGGAGAGTTTGCCTTTGGCCCTTTAGAGCATGGGCAGCTTTATGTTATTAAGGTGTATAAAGACAGCTTAAAGCTTAGGGAGCTTGAAATATCCGTATGACCATCTTCGTTAAAAAGCGGGGCGGCTTAAAAACCGTCCCGCTTTTTTCTATTCCATTCCTCTTTCCCGCTTTACGGCACGCACATCACGTCCGGCGAAATTAAGGCAGATATATTCTCCCTCAATTCGGGAAATAATCGGCGGAAAATACCGCCTTCTCATGTCATCGGCTGAAAGATTTGTGCTTATTATGGTCTTTTTTCCGCCTATTAGACGGGTGTTTATAAGATTGTAAAGGGCGCTTGAAGTGAAGCTTGTGGACATTTCTGTGCCTAAATCGTCCAGTATAAGCAGCTCACAGTTTAGGTATCTTCGCACCTTTGAGTTTATTTCTTCGGCATTGCCCCCTGCCCTGTCAAACTTTTGCACCTCGAAGGCATACATAACTGAAATTGCCGTGTCGTAAACTACGGAAAAACCCTTTTC
>JAAYFX010000320.1 GCA_012728025.1 Clostridiales bacterium | reverse complement strand
GAAAGAGGCCTACGCCAATGGCGGCGGACTTGACGCGGGGCGCGTCTGGGATAGTGCGGTCTATTCCATAGCAGAGCAAAAACTCACCGCCTTGGGAGTAAACCGCGCCTGCACCGGTTGCGGTTCCATCGCCGTAGAGCGGAATGGCATAAACAATGCCGGTATCCAGCGGTTCCGCTGTCAAGACTGCGGCCAGAGCTTTACCCGCTTTTCTGGAACCTTGCTTGAAAAGAGCAGGTTCCCTTGGTCTGTTTGGGTGGAAGTCCTGCGGATGGTGCTCAATGACGATGCACTCCAAACAATAAAAACCGTGCTGGAGCAGGACTTTGGCTGTGATGGGATCAACATTAAAACCGTCTTCGCTCTGCGAATGAAGCTCATTCACGCAATGGCGGCGATGCCGCCGCCCAAACTTACCGGTGTAATTCAGATAGATGAGAGCTTTGTCCGGGAAAGCCAAAAGGGGCAGAATCGGGAACTGGTCAGCTATGTGAAAGGTATCGAGCGGATACCCAGGTATGGCCGTAAGCCCTCTAAGCTGGGGACGATGGGCGCGGAGTTTGCAACCATTCTGACCGCCATTGACAGCCGGGGCTATTGTATCTGCAAGGTGGTATCCCTCGGGCGGGCAAATCCCGATTCTGTGATTGACCTCTACGAAACCCATTGTATGGACGCAGCGTATCTCTGTTCAGACGCAAATTATATTTATGAAGATGCTTGCAATCTGCTGGATGTGCCCCACTATGTCAGGCCATCCAACTACTCAACTGTGATAGAAAAAGCGGGCTATCTCTATGCGGATAGCGGCAAACCGCCCAAAGAACGAAAAGCCCATAACCGGGCGTTGTTGGAACGGCTCTACCGGCAAGGTGAGATAGATTACATATCCCACCGGGAAGATCTGAACTATGCCGATTTTGACCGCCTCAAAAAGAACTATCGCCTTAGCCTTGCGCGGGTCAACGAGTTGCATAGCGATATTAAGCTGATGATAGAGAAGAAGATGACCAATGTAGCGACAAAGTATCTGGATACCTATATGGGATTTTTCACCTACCGTCGCAATTGGCGGGTGGAGCATGGGCGCTATCCAAGCAACCGCCGGGATGCGGAAAGCATCCTGGAACAGCTCATAGCACAAAAGATAACCCTCACACGGCCAGAACTGGAACAGATCACGCTGGACATCCCACGCCCGTCTGGCCGGGCGGCTCAAATACTCAAAGAAAAGACGGAGACGGCGCGGAAACTGACAGCCAACAAGTACTTCAAATATGACGAGGAAGACATCCCTTCGTTCAATACGCGTGAGATTCTATTAGACGCACCGCGCAGCCGTCTTTTGGAAATCGCCAAAGTGCACAAACTGAAAGGCTACACCAAAATGACCGGGTGGGGTCTCGCCGCCGCCATCGCGAAATTGCCCGATGTGGATGCAATCGTAATGGATCTCATTGTGGGCCACCGGCATTACGAGATAGCGGAAGAAGATATAAAATACCTGCAAAGTCTGCGCTTTCAAAGCAAGGACTAACATAAGGGGGCGCACTGTTATTACCAGCGCGCCCCCTTATACATCCCTATGTACCCTGTTCTTCCGCTTGCTCCTGCTCCTCCTTGTAATCGGCAACAGCTTGCAGCACAAACGATTCCTTCAGCCCGGTATATTGGCAAATATCCCCCAAATCCGTACCGGCCTTGAACATAGCGGCCACCATAATACCCTCCCGGTTTTTGATATAACCGGGCTCCAAATCTTCCAGAACCTCGATGGCGGCCATAAAGTGATGGTAATTGTACTGCGGCTCCGCCGCTGAAACAATATCCAGCTTTGCTTCTTCAATGGCAGTCAGTGCATTTTTGAAGTCGGCCAGGCTAGTCCCGGCAAACTCCTTGACGGTATCCACATAAAGGGGATTGATGCGGTCTATGTCCTTCGCCAGCTTAATCATTTTGTCAAACTCCGTATGCTCTCCGGGCTTTTCAATAAATTGATAGCCGCCGGCGATATAATGTCTCCAGTTCTGGGCTACGGCGACTAATGCCTTCATAATGGCCGAGCTATGTGCATAGGCAAAGGGCCTCAGCGTGTTTTCTCCCATAAGGGTTTCCTCCTCTGTAAGTGGCGGTAATAAGTGGCGGTTTTTGGCCAGATATTTTCCGAACGCACTATTTTTAATGTTTTTTATGGAGTATCATATGCTTTTTTCTAAAAAAACGGCCCTCAGAATGACATTCGGGCCGTAAGTGTCATGTTGACCAAAGAGACCCGGGCCATTTCTGGGAAAAGGAAAGGATCTCGCCGAAAAGACGTAAGCGTCAGTTCATCCTTATGCAGGGCAGCTTTTTTGTCGGCGGAACTGATGCTTGTGTAAGGAAAAACCAAGGGCTTGCCGCCTGCAATTTACAGACAGCAAGCCCTTATGGCTGCTTGATCAAATGTTTGTCTAACTTTTTGAGGTCACCTCAAACTTTTAGGGCATTTTTCCTTATTCAGTTTCCTCAAACCTCGGTTCACAGGTTGTCTTTACGACTACTTGTATTTACCCGATCCCCTTTCTTTTGATGCCCCAGAGAGCTTAGCCGATGACGCTCTCGAAGTTAGCGAAGAGAGTTGCAATCTCAGCACGAGTTGCGTTGCCCTTCGGGTTCAGAGTTCCGTCAGTGTAGCCGCTAACAATACCCTTCTGGACTGCCCACTCGAAAGCGGCGACAGCGTAATCGGAAATGTTGCTAGCATCAGAGAACTTGTTAATGGCGTAAGTGCCCGCCACTTCATCACCAACATAACGATAGAGGATGGTGACGATCTGCTCACGAGTAATGTTCAGGTTGGGAGCAAAGGTCTTGCCGTCCACGCCTGCAACAACACCGTTGGCACTTGCCCAGTTCACAGCAGAAGTAAACCACTGACCGGCGGCCACATCACCAAAGGTATTGCCTGCGCTGACAGCAGGAGTGCCTGCCAGACGATGGAGCATGGTCACGACCATAGCACGGGTAGAAGCACCCTGCGGGTCAAACTTACCGCCACCAACGCCGTTCATGATTCCCTTGCTCTCCATAGCCGTAACAGCCTTGAAGAACCAGTCGGAAACATTCACGTCACCAAAGACCTGAGTGGCAACGATATACAGCGAGAAGTGGTTAGTGCTGAAGGTGAGCTTGCCATTGGCATAGGTGCAGTCATAGGAAGTCAGCTCGCCGTTATCGGCCAGATACCACACAACCAGATTGTTAGCGTTCTCGCCTGCGGCAAGTGTATAGGGGACAGTGATAGTGGCATTGCCACCAAGACCATGGATGCTGTTACCTGCCACAGTCAGGTTCAGCTGGATGACCTGACGGTCACCGACGATTGCCTTCTGGTCTGCAGACAGGGAAGCGTTATCCACATTAGTGATAGACAGTGCAACCTCACCGTTACCGGCGATGTTATTCAGCACACTTGCGTCGAGAGACACATCACCAACAGGAGTCGCCACAGTCAGCTTAGCGCCCGTCTTGGCCAGAGCGGCGACAGCGTCGCCAGCCATAACAGCTTTAACTTCCTTAGCGGAAGCAGGAGCGCTAACGTTCACGCTAACAGTTTCGCCAGCCTTGACACCAGCAATCGCTTTGTCCATAGCACCCTTGTCAACCGTAGCAGTAGCAGCGTTACCAGACATAGAAGCAGTCACTTCTGCTTTACCGCCGCCAGTGCTGGGAGTTTCACCTCCGCCACCGCCACCGCCGCCGCCGCCACCGCCGCCGCCGGTGGAGGCAAAGGTAGCTACGATGGTATGGTTCCCGGTGACATTCTCAAAGGTATGTGTGCCTACTTTTCCGACAGACACTCCATCTACTTTTACGTCAGAAATAGCATAGCCGGAGTTGGCTGTAATGGTAAAGGTTTTGCTGTCGCCGTCAAGCACGGAAACACTGCCGCTGGGGCTGATCGTGCCACCTGCTCCGGCACTGGCCGTGATGGTATAGGTGATTTCTTCCGCCGGCGCTGTATATTCCAAGCTTGTCATATACATGGTGTTATCTGCAGCCACGATGAAGTAGGTGAATGTACCGCTTACATCTTTTTTCAGCCAAAGAGTTGCATCGGTATTCAGCTCATGACTGTTCCATTTGCCGT
>JAAYFX010000341.1 GCA_012728025.1 Clostridiales bacterium | reverse complement strand
CCATTATCAACAGCTTGGAAGTCATCAAAATCTTTAACAATCTTGAATGTTTTATTTTCAATCTCATCATCCAGTTTTGTTAATAGTTCTACGGTTTCCCAAACATATAGAGTATCCCCAGAACCAGTAGTAGTTTGACCTCTAGGATATTTCACTGTATCATTTATATCAATAATATCTGTTAGTGGATTATAGACAAGCTTGCCATCCTTATTATCATCAATCCTGTTAACTTGCATTCTAAGGTAAGGGTAATCATCATCTATTGCCCAAGTACTAGAGAAATCCCATTCTGGCAAATAGTTATATATATCTTTCATTTGAGTTGTCGTTCGCCCTACTCCTCCTTGACTTGTTGATCGTCCAGAGGTTTCAGTATCCCAGTATGAATTCGCTATTGGGGAAGCATTACGCCCAACAAATCCACCTGTATACTCACTATATCCAATAACAGAACCTGTAGAGTATGAATTTGTTATTGAGGAAGAATTAAGCCCAATCAATCCACCTACACACTCACCATATCCAATAACAGAACCTGTAGAGTATGAATTTGTTATTGAGGAAGAATTATACCCAATCAATCCACCTACATCCCCCCAACCATATCCAATAACAGAACCTGTAGAGTATGAATTTGTTGTTGGGGAAGAAGAAGCATTAGTCCCAACCAATCCACCTACCTCCCAACCATATCCGATAACAGAACCTGTGGAGTATGAATTTGTTGTTGAAGAAGAAGAACCATTATACCCAATCAATCCACCTACACACTCACCATATCCAATAACAGAACATGTAGAGTATGAATTTGTTATTATTGAGGAAGACTGACTATACCCAACCAATCCACCTACACGAGTATCCGTACCATATCCAATAACAGAACCTGTAACTCCGACATTAGATAGTTTACCACCAGTTAAACGCGAAAACACGCCAGCATAGTCACTAACCTTATTAACATAACAATTCTGTAGTTCAAACCCATTACCAGAAAAGACACCGCTAAATGTATTAATCGAGAATCCTTCATAATTATATTCTTCCCAATACTTTTGTCCTTCTGTATCAGTATCGGCTGGAGTTTTACCTGCTTCATAATTAGTAGTATATGGGTTTTTGATATATCTGTCTATATTCCCTTCCGCATCAATCCAAGTTACAACATCACCAAAATTATAAGCAGTCCCTTCGTTATAATCACCATCAGCAGTTGTTTCGTTCATAGTTTGAGCTTCAGAGCAATCTATATTGTTATCCATTATATATAAATCACTAGTCGCATTATTAACAGCTTGGAAGTCATTAAAATTTTTAACAATCTTGAATGTTAAATCGTCAATAACATCGTCAATAATGGTTAGAATGGTTACTGTATCCCAAACATAGCCCTCTCCATCTGTAACACCATTTTCAATTATTGTGTATTTCTCAAGGTCAATAACATCCGTAAGGGGGTTGTAAAGCTCGCCATTCATAAGCTTATCAATCTTGTTAACAACAGTTGAACCTACTCTATTAACACTCCTAAACACCAATGGGTTGTCGCT
>JAAYFX010000254.1 GCA_012728025.1 Clostridiales bacterium | reverse complement strand
TCTTAAGTGGCAAGGATTGAATCTGACGAGGATAGCATGGCCCTGACTTTAGGGGATGTAAACAACCTTGCCCAAATTCAGATTAATTCAATGAAAGCGCAGGCGGCGCTTTCCACAACTGTTCAGCTTACTTCAAGGGCGGTTAGCGCCTATAAAGAAATAATGCAGATGCAGGTCTAGCGCCAAAAGTGCTTTCCGGGCTTTCACGCATACTTTTCGTCCATTGTGCGACTTTGGTTTTTACCCGGATTATAATGTCTTTATAAAAACACAGGGGAGTAAGTGTGACTAAGTGGATAACAAAAAAATCAAGGATTCAGTGGAAAAGCTTAAGGTATATATCAAAAAACTTTCACATAGAACAAAAATAACAATTGCGATTGCCGCAGGAGCTTTGTTGCTTCTTATTCTTATCCTAACTCTGGTTATGAATATATCAAACGCAAAATATACAGTTTTGTATTCAGACCTTGGCACAACGGAGGCAAGCAGCATTTTTCAGGCCCTTAAGGAAATGGGCGCTGATGTAAAAATAGACTCCGGCGGAAACATACGGGTACCCGCAGGTGAATATGATATATGGATTTTACAGCTTGCGGCAAAAGGATACCCGAAAACCGCCTTACCTTATGACGTTTTTTCAAGCCATTCGGGCATGACCTCAACGGAGTCGGAAAAGGCGCAATGGCTTATATATCAGCTTCAAGACAGAATTCAGGCAACCCTTTCACGCCTTGAAGGGGTGGAAAACGCCACCGTAACCATAAACGTTCCGGAAAGCAGCGACTATGTCTGGCAGTCGGCCAACTCGGCAGAGAAATCCAGTGCAGGAGTTTTGCTGTCCTTACGCAGCGGAGTTTCCATAGCGCCGGAGCAGGTTTCTGCCATACGCAACCTTATTGCCGCTTCCGTTCCAAAGATGCAGCCCGAGGACGTAACGGTTGTGGATGCCGCTACCATGTTGGATTTGGCCTCGGTTTCAAATTCATCTCAGGAGGATGAGGAAGGTCAGCGTCTTGCCTTTGAGCTTATGGTGCAAAATCAGATTGAAGCAAATGTTGTTCGCCTGCTGACGCCTCGCTATGGCGCTGGAGGCGTTGTGGCTGTTGCCAAGGTAACGCTGGATTACGACAAAATGATGACGGAAAGATACGAACTCCAAGCCAAAAACGAGGAGGGAGACGGTTTCCTTGTCCATAACGAGGGCGAATATAGTATCGGAGACCTTGTGCCCGCAGGCGATATTGTCGGTGAGGAAAACAATACGGACATTCCAGGGTATGTTTATAACGAGCCGGATGACGATGGAGTTACTCACTGGAAATACAGCAACGATTTTGACTATGGCTACATAAAAACCCAAATAGAATCGGGGAACGCCATTTTGGAGCGGGCTACGGTTTCTGTTATGGTTGACGAGGAGGCTCTTACGCCAAACCGCAGGGATGAACTTGTAAGCCTTGTTTCCGGAGCGACGGACATTCCGTCGGAGCTTATTTATGTTTCCGCCTATAACAAAACGGCGCTGGACGGCGAGGGCGAGGAAACCCCGTCTATTCTGCCGGATAACCCCTTTGCCAATCTGCCCATGTGGGTCTATATTGCGGCAGGTGTCGGACTTTTAGTAATCACCGTTATAATCAGCGTAATTTTAATGATGGTTAAAAAACGCAGGCTTGCAAAGCAGGCGGCAATGGCAGAGGCGGAGGAGAGAATGAGGCTGGACGATGAAGAAAGGCAGGAGAAGGAAATTGCTGATTACAAGCGCAGCCTTGAAGATATAGCAAAGGCCGGCGTTGACCCGAAGAATGAGGCGATTGTTGAGGAGGTTCGCAACTTTGCCAAGAGCGACCCCCAGATTACTGCAAACCTGTTGCGCACATGGCTTAAGGAGGACTAGAAAGTGGCTAGAGCTGGTGTAAAAAAAGGGATTTCATCCGCATCTAAGGCGGCCGCTGTGGTTGTTGCACTGGGAGCTGGAAACGCATCAGAGGTATACAAACATCTGACAGAGGATGAGATAGAGCGCTTGACCGTTGAGGTAGCAAGGCTAAGTGACCTTACACCTGAAGATATGCAGGAGATAGTTGACGACTTTTACGGTCTGTGTAAAACTCAGAAGGTAATTTCCGAAGGCGGAGTTTTGTACGCTAAAGACGTCCTTGAAAAAGCCTTTGGCAGTCAGCTTGCAAACTCATATATGGACAGGGTTTCCAAAGCTATGAAAACCCGCTCCTTCGAATTTGTGCGGAAGGCAAACTATAAAAACCTTATAATGATGCTCCAGAATGAGCATCCCCAGACAATAGCTTTTGTTTTATCCTATGCCACAGCGGACCAGTCATCAAAGGTTATTGCTGAGCTTCCAAAAAAATTACAGATGGACGTTATAAAGCGCATAGCAACACTGGAGAGTGTTTCTCCGGAAATCGTCTCAAATGTCGAGCAAACTCTTGAGCGGCGCTTCTCTGTGGTTGTAAACGTTGATATGACCGAAATCGGCGG
>JAAYFX010000318.1 GCA_012728025.1 Clostridiales bacterium | reverse complement strand
TTAACGCCGAATATTTACCAGTAGGGGGCAGCCATTCACAGGGTCGCTAATCACATCACAGTGAATTTGGTAAAGCTCATATACCAACTCAGAGGTGAGAATCTCTTGAGGTTTACCTTGGGCAATAATTTGGCCTTCACGCATCGCCACTAAATGACTCGCATAACGTGCGGCATTCATTAAATCATGCACGACCATGGCCACGGTTTTGCCTTGTTGAGTCAGGCTGCGAATGAGTTCAAACACTTCAATTTGATGCCCTAGGTCCAACGCCGAGGTGGGTTCATCCAACAGCAATAAAGGCGTGTCTTGAGCAAGGGTCATGGCAATCCAAGCGCGCTGACGTTGCCCGCCGGACAGTTGGTCCAACTCTCGATCCTGAAGTTCGAGTAGGTTAGCCGCTTTGAGGGCGGCTTTTACAATATGTTGATCCTCAGTAGACCACTGGCTAAACCATTGCTGATGGGGCTGACGACCAAAACGCACTAGGTCGAGAATGGTCATGCCTTCCGGTGCGGTGGTTTCCTGTGGAAGTAGGGCAATTTTTTTGGCTACCTGTTTGCTTGGCAAGCTCTGAATGTCAGCGCCATTTAATATGACTAGGCCCGCTTTGGGAGCTAAAACGCGTCCTAAGGCATTAAGCAACGTAGATTTGCCGCAGCCATTCAGGCCTACAATCGCCGTCACTTCATTTTCAGGTAAGAAAAAGGTCAGGTTATTAATTACTACCTGTTTGCCATGCCCTACTTGTAGGGCTTTGGTGCTAAGGGTGGTGGTAGAGCGAGAGGCTTGAGGATTAGTAGTAGTCGCCATGAGATTCATAGTTGGCTCTTAAAAGTAGGGCTGAGCAACATCCAAAGTAAATAAGGGCTGCCCACCACTGCGGTAACTAGACCTACGGGAATTTCTAAGGGGGCAAGCATAATACGACCTAATAGATCCGCTAACACCATCAGCAAGGCGCCGGTGAGAGCGGAGGCGAGTAAAGGGATGCCACGGTGGCGGCATAAAGCGCGGGCGATTTCAGGGCCTAGCAAAGCAACCATGCCTACCGGACCTGCTACTGCGACCGCTAAACCAGTGAGAGTAACGGCTAGGATTAGGCTCAAAGCGCGCAGGCGTTTAACATTAATACCCAAGCTCACCGGTATGGTTTCTGAAAGGCGTAAAGCATTCAGACCTTTGCTGAGACGAAGGGCGGGGAACCAACAGATTAGTAATCCGATACTTAGTAATTGGAGTGCTTCAGGCGTGCGCGCGTTAAGACTTCCTATAGTCCAAGGGAAGGCTGCATTCGCATCATCAAGAGCGACCGAGCTGAGAATCAGCTGAGTCACAGCCCCTGCTATGGCACCGATGCCTAGACCCACCACAATGAATCGATAGCCTTGAGTACCGCTGCTGCCGGCCAGTGCAAAAATAAGCACAGTTGCGGTGATGGCTCCGATTAAGCTCATAACAGGGGGGCTAAGCTAAAGCCCACACCTACCACAGAGGCCACCGCAAAAGCGGTAGCAGTATTATCAATACCTATGATCCCAGGCGTAGCCAGACGATTACGCGCTAGGGTTTGCATGAGGCAGCCGGCCAAAGCGAATGCAGCGCCTGTGCCCACCCCAGCAAGCACTCGCATTAAGCGTAGCTCTTGGACCACGAGCTGATGCATGGCCGAGCCTTTGCCGATTAAGGCCAACCAAACCTCACTAGGACTAAGCGGTACGCTACCTAAACTGAGACTGGCGGTACAGGCTACTAAAAG
>JAAYFX010000253.1 GCA_012728025.1 Clostridiales bacterium | reverse complement strand
TTGTAAAAAGCCCTTGGCACTTTGCCCCAAAGCTTTCTTTATCAGAGTTGTTTTCTAATGTATAATCACAGTTTTCCTGAAAAAACTCGTTGGGCTTCTGGGCATTTATTCGAAGCTTTGCATACTCACGGCTTATGCCCTCACGGCTCATAAGGCGCTGTATGCGCATTTCCATGGGAGCTATCACAGCAACAGTGGCTGAGCAAAACTGCCCCACACCGCCTTCTATAAGGCTAATTGCGTCAATAGCCGCCGCCTGCCCGCCGTTTTTTGCCCAGTCTACGAGCCTGCGGTTTATTTCTTTCCCAACAAAGCTGTGGGTAATTGCATTTAAGGCGGAAAGTTCAGAAGGGTCAGAAAAAACAATCTCACCTAAAGCCTTGGTGTCCCTCGTCCCCTCCGGTATAGCTTCGGGGAAACGCTTGTTTAAAGCTTCGAGCATTTCGTCACTTTCGTTTAAAAGAGTGTGGTAAACCTCATCGCAATCTATGATTAAAACGCCCATCTCATGCAAGACATCCAAGGCTGTGGTCTTTCCACCGCCTGTGCCCCCTGTTATGCCGATGATGGTGAGATGGGCTGTTAAGGCCATATCGATGTATTGGGCATCGGTTCCGCCCTCACGAAGTATTTTATAAGGAGTTTGCGACATATCAAAAACAGTGGATTCAATGCCCAGTGCGCAAGGCCCTCCATCTATAACAGCATCTATTTCCCCGTCAAAATAGCTTAAAACATCTTGTGCTGTTTTGGCGCACTCCTGCCCCGAGGGGTTTGCGGAAGGGGCTGCCAAAGGAAGGGCGGTTTCCTTTAAAAGCTGCAAGGTTTTAGGGTGGTTTGGGCAGCGAAGGCCAACAGTTTTTCCCCCAGCCCTAACAATTTCCGGCACCTTTTCATTGGATTTTAAAACAATTGTAAATGGCCCCGGCCAAAAAACCTCCGCCAAATGGCGGGCGGCGGGGGGCACATCTTTGCAAAGGCCGTCAATGTCCTCCGCCCCTGATACCATAAGTGATAAGGGCTTTATCTCGGGTCTGCCCTTAAGCTCATAAATCCTTTTAACGGCCCCTTTATCAAGGCCGTTTGCCGCAAGGCCATAAACCGTTTCCGTTGGAACGGCTACCAGCCCCCCAAATTTTATTATATCCGAAGCGTCTGAAATATCATCTTTTAAGAGCTTTGTCCTCATTAAAAACCATCCTTATAAAGAGCTGTCATTCACCGGCCTCGGCCTTCATTCTCTCGGCCTGATAGGCTGTTATAAGAGCATCTATAATTTCATCAAGGTCACCGTTCATTATCTGCTCAATCTTATAAAGAGTAAGCCCTATGCGGTGGTCTGTCACCCTGCCCTGAGGGTAGTTATAAGTGCGTATGCGCTCAGAGCGGTCACCTGTGCCAACCTGACTTTTGCGCTCTGCCGCAAGCTCTGCATTTTGCTTTTCCCGCTCGGCTTCATAAAGGCGGGAGGCAAGAATTTTCATGGCACGGTCACGGTTTTTGTGCTGACTGCGCTCGTCCTGACATTCAACAACTGTGCCTGTGGGCAGGTGGGTTATCCGTATGGCGCTTTCGGTTTTGTTAACGTGCTGTCCTCCCGCACCGGAGGCTCTGAAGGTATCTATCTGAAGGTCTGAAGGACTTATGGCAAAATCCACCTCGTCCACCTCTGGCAAAACCGCCACGGTTACGGTGCTGGTGTGGATACGTCCCGAGGCTTCAGTGTCCGGCACCCTCTGAACTCTGTGAACGCCGCTTTCAAATTTAAGCCTTGAATAAGCTCCCGTACCTTCTATTACAAAGCTGACTTCCTTAATGCCGCCTATTTCGGTTTCGTTTATATTGGCAATCTCGGTTTTCCAGCGCTTGGTTTCAGCATACATGGAATACATACGGTAAAGATTGTAGGCAAAAAGCGCCGCTTCGTCGCCCCCTGCACCGCCACGGATTTCAACGATGACGTTTTTCTCATCATTGGGGTCTTTAGGCAGCAAAAGTTTTTTAAGCTCTTCTGTAACTTCCTCCATCTGCTGCTTTGCCTGCTCATATTCTTCCCTGAGCATTTCTTTAAATTCAGCATCATCAGTGCCGGCATCCAGAAGTTCACGGGCCTCTTTTGCCGTTTCATCAAGCTTGCTGTAACATCTGTAAGCTTCCACAAGGGGCGCAAGCTCCTTTTGGTCTTTTGCCAGTTTTGCATATGCCTCAGGGTCAGAATAAACCTCTGGTTGAGCCATACGGTTTTCAATGATTACAAACTTTTCTTCAATTTCTTTTAATTTTTCAAGCATAAAAGCTTCATCCTTATTATAAAAATAGCCTTGAATTTAAGGCGATACACGCATTAAATCAAAAACAACATACCAAGACAGTGTATTATACCATGCTTATACTAATATGTAAATATGCTGCGGCAGGAGAAAATCCCTGCCGCAAGCTTGCCTTTATTTGAAAATCTTTCACTTTGAAAGAGCCGCTGCCGCCGCTCCTATAAGGGT
>JAAYFX010000252.1 GCA_012728025.1 Clostridiales bacterium | reverse complement strand
GCATCCGAAAGCCCCTTGGAAAGATAGGCCTTTTCCTTTTTTAAAAGCTCTTTCAGCCTAATTTCGTATTCTTTTTCCTTAAGGGCGGCTATGCCCCCTGCCTGAGCAAGACTTGAAACCGCCCAAGGCTGACCGGCAGAGCGCACTTTTTTAAGCAAATTTTCATTTGCACAAAGACCATAGCCAAGGCGCAGCCCCGCCATTGCATAAAACTTTGTGAATGCCTTTAGGATGAAAAGGTTTTCATATTCTGATAGCTTGTCCGAAAGGGAAAAACGGGAAGGCTCGTCCAAAAAATCTGTAAAGCACTCGTCCATTACCAAAACCGTATTGGTTTCCCTGCAACGCTTTAAAATTTCCAAAAGCAGCGGCTTTTCGCAAAGAGCCCCTGTGGGGTTATTGGGCTGGCAGAGAAAAAGAATGTCCGTTTCCCCATTTATGGCAGTGAGGATTTCATCAGTTAAGGAAAAACCATTTTCCTCTTTTAAATAAAAATACTCTATCTCACAGGAGAAAAGCTCCAAAGCCTGCTCATATTCCGCAAAGGTGGGAGCGGGCAGAAGTGCCTTTTTGGGCTTCACAGCAGGAATAAGACGGAAGATAAGGTCTGCCGCCCCGTTGCCGCAGATGACTTCCGCAGGAGGTCTGTCCTCCTTTTCCCCTATTGCCTCGCAAAGATTTCTGCACAGGGGGTCAGGGTAGGCTTCTGCCTGCTCCAGTGCCTTGCACACAGCCTTTTTAACCCCCTCCGGAAGTCCCAAAGGGCTGACGTTGGCAGAAAAGTCAAGAGGTTTTCTGCCGTATTCCCGCAGATAACTTTCTGTATCACCGCCGTGTATATGGGTCATAGACTTCACCTCCCAAGTTAGAAAATAAGAATAATTAAAAGTCTTAGCAAGACTCCTAAAACAAAGCAAAGGGCGCTTGTACCGTATAAAAGTTTTATAGCAGAAACTATGTCTTTTGGCTTAGGAGGGCGCTTGTCGTCTCCTATTTGGGGCTTTTTCGCAAGGACTCCAAAATAGCTTGCCTCACCGGAAAGGGCAATGCCCAAGGCTCCGGCACAGGCGGCCTCGGTGTGTGCCGAGTTGGGGCTTGCATGGTTTTTTCTATCCCTTAAGAAGGCTTTCCAAGCGGACTTAGCGTCAAAGGAGAATAAGGGAGCGGAAAGCACCATTAAAACTCCTGCCAGACGGGCGGGGATAAAGTTTGCCCAGTCGTCGAGTATGGCAGCAGCCCTTCCAAAATACAGGTACTTTTCATTTTTATAGCCTACCATAGAATCCATGGTGTTTATGGCCTTATAAGCCATTGCCAAGGGCGCACCGCCGATAAACATATATATAAGAGGGGAGACGGCCCCGTCTGTGGTGTTTTCCGAAACTGTTTCCACAGTGGCTTTTACGATTTGCCTTTCATCAAGGTTTTCTGTGTCCCTGCCGACTATATAAGACAGGCGCACTCTGGCCTTTTTTATATCCCCTGATAAAAGCGCCTTGTAAACACGCAGGGCTGCATCCCTAAGGCTTTTTACCGCCAGAATTTGAAAGCACCAAAAACTCTCGGCGGCAAGGCCCAGAAAAGGGCTGATGCCGTAAAGAAAATATAAAACTCCAAAGGACAGGGCGAAGGAGGAAAAGGGCAGCAAAACTGCCAGAACAAGCCCCGCCCAAAACTCTCCCTTTGCAGTTTTTGGAAAAACCCTGCGAAGGAGTTTCTCAAGAGCAGAAATTGCCTTTCCCATAAACACCACAGGATGGGGTAGCTTTAAGGGGTCCCCAAAAATCATATCCAAAATAAAGCCTGCGGTCACCGCCGCTAAAATCAGCAATTGCCATTCCTCCCAAGCCTTAGTAAAAGCATCTGCGGCCGCTTTATAAAGCTAATTTTTGCCCAGCCTTTTTAGGATAAGGGCTTATAAGCCTCTATATTTGTTTCCTCAAAGGTACACATGGATGAATACACAGAAAAGGCCATGTCGATTATGGGCATTGCCGCCACAGCCCCAGTTCCTTCTCCCAAACGCATACCGGCAGAAATGAAGGATTTTTGACCCAAGGCTTCTAAAAGCAAGGCTCCAGCAGGCTCACCGCTGACATGGGATGCCAACATAAAATCCCCTGCCTCGGGGCAAAGTCTCATGGCGCAAAGGGCGGCCACACTGGAAATAAAGCCGTCTATCAGCACCGGAACCCTATGTATGGCTCCGCCAAGAAAAAGTCCTGTCATTGCCGCTATATCAAAGCCGCCCACCTTAGAAATAACGTCCAAAGGGTCACTTTTGTCAGGTCGATTTTTTTCTATGGCAGTTTCTATGGCCTTAATTTTTCTAATTAGCCCCTGACTTGAAAGCCCTGCCCCCACACCTGTCATGCGCTCTATGGGCTGGGAGAGCAAAACCGAGGCAACAGCACTGGAGCTTGTGGTGTTTCCTATGCCCATTTCACCGGCGGCCAAAAGGCCGTAGCCCTCTTTTTTAAGTTTTCCCACAAGGTCTATCCCCGTCATAATGCCGTCCTCGGCGGTTTTTCTCGTCATGGCAGGCTCTTTTACCATGTTTTTTGTTCCATTTCCAAGCCTTTTTAAAAGTATACGAGTATCGTCTATGGGAAGGTTCATCCCCATATCAACAGGGATGACATCTGCACCTGCCACCCTTGCCATTTTGCAAACGCTTGTGTCCCCTGTGCAAAGGTTTTTGGCAACGATGGCTGTAACCTCACTGCCCGTCTGGGTGACCCCCTCGGAGACAACGCCGTTATCGGCACAGAAAACCACCACACAGCGCTTTTTAATTGATGGCTCAAGGCTTTTTGTCATAGAGCAGATTTTGACAACGGTCTCCTGCAAAAGCCCCAAACTGCCAAGAGGAAGAGCGAGGGATGACCACTTTTCCTGACATTTTTCCGCAATTTCCCTGTCTAATGGGCCTATCATAGAGCAGGCTTCCCGAATTGGTGAAAGTTTTGCTTCTTTGCCTGTTTTCATTTTGCCATACCTCCAAATTCCTCTGCCGCTATAACAAAGTTTTTTGCAAAGCTGGGATTTGCGTAAAAGTATATATGAGGAAAGCCAGCGAAAAGATTTTTGCTGCCATGGATACAGTCCCAGCTTTTTTCCCTAAGGGGTTTTTTAGCAAGAAAGCTTTCTCCGGCGGACTCAGACTCAAAATAGTGAAACTCGTGGGCGGCAATACCCTCGCCTTTTTTACAAAGGAGATTGTCGTTTTTTGCTGTAAGCTTTGAGTACCCAAAGCGGCGAAGGGAGCCTGTGAAATAACAGCCTGCATCTATAAGCCCCACTTGCGGCCAGAGCCTATCCTCTTTGTCCCGCATTTGTTTATGAAGATACATAAAGCCGCCGCACTCGGCGAGGATGGGTAGCCCCTTTTCCCCTGCCGTTTTAATTTCCGAAAGAAGCCCTCGGTTTACGGAAAGCTCCTTTCCGTAAAGCTCAGGGTAGCCGCCGCCAAGGTATAAGGCTCTTGTGCCCTCGGGCAGTCTTTCATCCTCAAGGGGTGAAAAAAACTTAAGCCTTGCCCCAAGCCTTTCTAAAAGCTCCAGATTTTCACGATAGTAAAAGCAAAATGCCTTGTCTTTGGCAACGGCTATAATAGGCGCTTTTTCCGTAACAGGCTGTATGTCTATGGGTTTCGCCTCAAGGTCGGGAGCCTCTGAGGCCAGCTTTATGAGCCTTTTAATGTCCATGGTTTCGGAAAGGGTTTCCGCCAAGGCTTCAAGCTTTTGCCGTATATCCGCCACCTCTGTTGCCGTTACCAAACCTAAATGCCTGCTTTCCATGGCAAAGCGCCTGTCTTGAGGAAGATAGCCTATGACTTCGACCTTGCACTCGTCTTCGATAAGGGGCTTTATAAGTTCATATTGAGCTTTGGAGCAGTGGTTTAGGAAAACTGCTTTTATATTAGAGTCCTTCCGAAAGCCCAAAAAGCCATTTATAAGGGCGCAAAGGGAAAGTGAAGCGCCCTTTGCGTCCACTATGAGAATGGCAGGGGTTTTTGTGGCTTTGGAAAGATGATAGGCAGAGGCTATGTCCGTTTTTCCTCCAAGACCGTCGTAATAGCCCATAACGCCCTCTAAGACCCCAATGCCGCAGCCGGAAGCCCCTTCTAGCATAAGGGAGCGCACCATTTCTTCATCTGTAAAAAACAAATCCAGATTTGCGGTTTTTGCCCCTGTTATTTCAGCGTGGAACATGGGGTCTATATAATCCGGCCCGCATTTAAAGGCGGCAGGAGATAGCCCCATTTGCCGAAGCAAAAGCAAAACACCGCAGGTAATTGTGGT
This sequence comes from Clostridiales bacterium, assembly GCA_012728025.1. Classification (GTDB taxonomy): domain Bacteria; phylum Bacillota; class Clostridia; order Oscillospirales; family Oscillospiraceae; genus UBA2658. Next base: position 2,879 of record JAAYFX010000252.1, on the reverse strand, counting down.
TTTGCCGCTGCCGCTGGAGGCTCCTGCCAGCATAATTCTCGGAAAATTCAACTAAACACCCCTCCCTTCTCCTGATAGGAGAAACACAGGGTTTTGGCCCATCATAAGGTGATAGTCGGAAACTGCCTTGGAGCGGCTTATGGAAATCTGGCTTATTTCAATATTTTTAAAGCCCAGCTCCTTTAAACTGGTCAAAGCCTGCCCCAGAGTTTCCGCCGCAATGGCGCTTATAACTATGCGCACAGCGGGGTTTTTTCCTAAAAGGGACTCTAAAATTTCCCCCATGTTCCCACGGCTGCCACCTATAAAAGCGCAGTGGGGAGCAGGGAGATTTTCCATGACCTTGGGTGCCATGCCTTTTACGAGGGTAAGGTTATAAGCCGAAAATTTCTCGCGGTTTTTTTCTATAAGCTCCCAGCCCTCTGGCAGGCATTCCACAGCGAAAACCTTAATCTCCGGCGAAAGCCGTGAAAGCTCTATGGAAACGGAGCCTGTGCCGGCGCCAATGTCGTATATAACATCCCTTTTACTGGGGCGCAGTTTTGAAATAACAGCGGCACGAACCTCGCTTTTTGTCATGGGAACTTCACCCCGTATAAAGTTTTCATCCGCAAGCCCTGTTGAGATTGAAAAGTTATCTTCAAAGTCCTCCCTTTTAACCCAAAGGGCAGAAAGGGGAGGAAAATCCCGATTTTTTAAGGCGGCGGCCTTGTCTGTTACTATCATTTCGTCAGGATATGATAAATTTGCCCCAACACTTACTTCGGCATTGCCAAGACCTGCATTATTTAGCTCATTTATAATATCACGAGGGCTTATTTTTCCACCTGTGAGGAAAAAGACTTCCTTTGCCGACAAAACAGCGGCTAAAACATTGCAATCCGTCCCATGGGCGCTAACAAGCTTCACATCCTGCCAAGGTTTACAGAGCTTTGCGGCAAGGTAAGAAACCGTTGTAATGCCGCTTATAGTTTCCACCTCATAGCCTGAAAGTAGGGGCAAAAGCTTATTTGCTCCGCTGTAAAAGCCCAAGTCTCCGCTCATTAAAACCGCAGTTGTTTCAAGGTTTTGCCTTTCGTCAATTATAGATTTTATCTCATCAGGAGATATGGTGCTATAAATTTCTCCCTTGCAGAGATGGCTTAAGCTTTCCAGCAAGCGAGGAGCGCCGATTATAAGCTGAGCGTTTTCAATGGCTTTTAAGGCACCTAAGGTCAAGGTATCCGGATTTCCCATGCCAACACCGATAAGGCTGATACGCATTTATAAGCCCTCCCTTAAAATGTTTTCCACTTGCGAAAAGCTATGCCCCTCCTCCATAGGGCGGCGCACAACAAAAACCTTTGCCCCCACAGATTGAGCGGCTAAAACCTTGTTTTCAAAGCCGCCTTCAGGGCCGCCGTCTTTTGTAATCATGATTTTTATATCATGGTTTTGCAAATGCAAGAGGTTTTCTTCCTTTGAAAAAGGCCCTTTTGCCGCTATTATATTTTCTTCCGGCACCCCTGCCTTGCGGCAAAGCTCTAAAGAAGCTTTGGTGGGCAAAACCCGCACAAAAACCCTTGAAGGCCAGCCTTTTATTTTAGTGTATGGCAAAAGCTCTTTACTGCCTGTTACAGCAAGGATGTTTCCCTCGATTTCGGAAGCTTTTCCGCAGGCTTTTTCCAAACTATCAAAACAGTTGCAGCCTTTGAGCTCGGACTGCTCTCTTAAAAGGCGCAGACGGCGGCGGCTAGTTTTTTCGCAGGCTTTAATGATGTTTTGGCGAAGCTCCGTAGCGTAAGGGTGGCTTGCATCTATAACAGCGGCAAAGTCACCGCCACTTATAAGCTCTGCCATTTCATCTTCATTCAGCCTGCCAATTTTGACCTTAAGGTTTTCCCGCTTTTCCATTTGCGCCTCGCCGTAATCCGTTGCCACGCAAAGGGTAACCTTATAGCCAAGGCTCTCTGCCAAAAGGGATATTTCCCGCCCTTCTGTGGTTCCGCCAAAAATCAAAAGCTCTGTTTTCATAGCTTTTTTTCATAGCCCCGAGGGGTGACCATACGACCCTTTATAATCTTTGTTTCGGCATTTCCCACAAAGACAGTGCAAAACATATCAAGCTTAGCGTTTTGAAGCTCCCCAAGGCTCATTATTTCAAAGCTTTCTCCGTCCCTGCCAATGTTTCTGACCCAGCCGCAGACAGTTTCCGGTGACTTGTGTTTGAGGAGAATTGCGCAGGCTCTATTAAGATGCTCTGCACGTTTTTTGCTGGCGGGGTTATACAGGGCAAGACAAAAATCCCCTTGGGCGGCAAGTTCCAGCCGTTTTTCGATAAGCTCCCAGTCTGTTAAAAGGTCTGATAAGGAGATAACGGCAAAATCGTGGCTTAAAGGTGCCCCCAAAACCGCGGCACCGGACAAGGCGGCTGTAACCCCGCTTACAACCTCGATTTCCACAGGGGGGTATTCCGAAGAAAGCTCATAAATAAGCCCCGCCATGCCATAAACTCCAGCATCACCGCTGCAAACCATGGCAACGGTTTTGCCTTCTGCCACATGGGAAAGAGCAGTACGGCAGCGCTCAATCTCCCTTGTCATAGGGGTGGTGAAAACAGGTTTTTCGGGAAAAAGGGGAGACACCAAGTCAACATATACACTGTAACCACAGATAAGCTCACAGCTTTCAAGAGCCGCCCTTGCCTCACCGGTCATATATTTTTCGTCTCCGGGGCCAAGGCCCACAACATAGATTTTATTCATCATAGCCCTCCTCAAATTTAAGGCTGAAAGCTTTTTCGGCAAGAGCCATGGTGACATGCCCAAGGCAGTGTTTTTTAATGGTAAGCCTTGCTCCCTCTCCTGCCCCTAAAACGGCGCTTCTCTCGCAGACATTGT
>JAAYFX010000251.1 GCA_012728025.1 Clostridiales bacterium | reverse complement strand
CCTTACAGTCATACGGGGCACTCCTGTGGTTGTGCAGCTTATGATAATTTTCTTTGTTATCATGGCATCCAGCAACAACAAGGTCTTAGCAGGCGTTATTGCCTTTGGCATAAATTCCGGTGCCTATGTGGCGGAAATTATCCGAGGGGGCATAATGTCTGTTGACGAGGGGCAGACAGAGGCAGGCCGCAGCCTTGGCTTTGGCTATGTTCAAACAATGACATACATAGTTTTGCCTCAGGCTGTCAAAAATGTTTTGCCCACCTTGGTAAACGAATTTATAACCCTTTTAAAGGAAACCGCCGTTGCAGGCTATGTGGGTCTTATGGACCTTACCTATGCGGGTAATATCATCCTTGGCATATCCTATGTGAATTTCCCGCCCTTACTGGGCGTTGCCCTTATATACCTTATCCTTGTCATGTTCTTCACTTGGCTTATGGGTAAGCTTGAAAGGAGGCTGCGCAGCAGTGAAAGATAATACGCTTATCAGTGTGAAAGATGTTAAAAAGCACTATAACGGCGATAAAATAAAGGCTCTTGACGGTGTTTCGGCAGATATTCGCAAAGGCGAGGTGGTAGTTGTCATAGGCCCCTCGGGCAGCGGAAAGTCAACCTTCCTGCGCTGTCTCAACCTTTTGGAAACACCCACTGACGGTCAGATTCTTTTTAACGGCACCGACATCACAGACCCCAAAACCGACATTGACCTGCACCGTCGGAAAATGGGCATGGTTTTTCAGCAATTTAACCTTTTCCCTCATATGACCGTTTTGAGAAACATGACCATTGCCCCTGTAAAGCTTCTTAAACAAAGCCCCGAAAAGGCTGAGGAAAACGCCCTTGCCCTTCTTCGGCGTGTGGGTCTTGAAGACAGGGCAAAAGCCTATCCAAGCCAGCTTTCCGGCGGACAAAAGCAGCGCATTGCCATAGTCCGTGCCTTGGCAATGAGTCCTGATGTCATGCTTTTCGACGAACCCACCAGTGCCCTTGACCCCGAAATGGTCGGAGAAGTGCTGGACGTTATGAAGCAGCTTGCCCAAGAGGGGATGACCATGGTGGTTGTCACCCACGAAATGAACTTTGCCCGAGAGGTGGGCAGCCGTGTAATCTTCATGGACGAAGGTAAAATTGTTGAGGAAAACACTCCGGCCGAGCTTTTTGATAAGCCAAAAAGCGAGCGCCTAAAAAACTTTTTGGCCAAGGTTCTTTAAAAACAAATAAAACGCCCCTGTGCAGAGTTGTTTTTCCCTCTGCCTTCGGGCGTTCTGTTTTTGTTTGTAAGCCTATGCAAAAAATATGTATCAAAATATAACAAATTCTACAAATGCCCCTTCTTACTTTACCCCGACTTGCCCCTGTGCTATAATTACCGCAACCTGCGGGTAAAAAAGCCCGCCTTATGGAGGTTTTTATGCGAAAGCATTACAGTATCATCACAATAATTCTCGTATCACTCATTTTACTTTGCTCCTGTTCGGCATCGCCAGAGCAGCCGGAAGCCCAAACTACCCCACCTTCCGGAGAGACTTTGTCTCCCCTACCCTCAGATGCCGATACAGACAACGAGGAAAACTCTCTGCCCACTCCTTCCCCAACAACCATGCCTTCGGTAGACAACTCTATCCGTGAAGCCATCTTTATGGATTTTATCACCGATATTTATGAGGAGCTGTCCAATGCCTTTTTCGGGGCCATCTCCGGCATAGGCTTTATAGACCTTGATATGGACGGTGGCATAGAAATGATAATTTTTGATGCCGGCGCCTCCGCATCAATGGGTGTTCAGTTTTTTGACATAATCGATGGCAGGGTCGAATGTGTTTCCGCAAGTATGCAATCTGTAAGAGAGACTTTCGGCGGAGAGCATATGTCGGACATCTCTGTTAACGCAAACTACTTTGAAGATTTCCGCCTTATGAAAGACAAGAGCACAGGGGAAATGTTTTACCTTGTTTCCAGCGGTAACGGAGGTATAGACTTTTCCTATCGTGAGCTTATCCGCTTTAACAGCAAAGACGATGTGTTGACCCTCACCTCTCTTATGTATAAGGAGGAAAATTACGACGAGGCAACAGGAGACACTATTGACGCAAGCTACAAAATAGGAAAAAAGTCGGCTGCACTTTCGGAATACACCGCCGCATATGAAGGCGTATATTCCGCTGCCGAAGATACGGGCCTTGAGGCCAAAGGGGCTTTCATATGGGACAACCAAAGCTACACCAATGACAGGGATGGTATTGTGGCTATGGCAAAGGCCGCCATCCAGCTGTCCAGAGCTAACTTTCCGGAATAAAAACCCCTTGTCCATCATAGTATGTACCACTACAAAAACGGAGGTATGTTCTATGATATATGACGAAAATGAAAAGCTAAACGCAAAGTGCCACAACCTGATTTTAGAGGACAGGAGCCGCCTTTCCGTAACAGGTGTTGAGGATGTGGACAGCTTTGATGAACAGCGCATCATCCTTAAAACCGCAAAGGGCGCTCTTATAATCCAAGGCGGGGAGCTTCACATCGATAAGTTAAGTTTAGAGACCGGTGAGCTTGCGGTGTCTGGGCTTATTACAGACCTTGGCTATGAGGAAACCGCCCCTGGCGGCAGCCTCTGGTCCCGCCTTTTCAAATAGACCTTGGAGCAGCCCATAACAGGACAGATGACAGCCGCCGCCATTTCCCTTATTGTCGGGCTTATCTTCGCCATAGTTTACGACCTGTTCAAAGCCCTGCGGCTAAACTTCAAAAATGCCGCTGTAACAGTTATATCCGATATTATCATCTGCATATTCGGTTTTGCCCTTTTATTTATGCTGGCTATGTGGGCCGGCGGCGGCAAGGCCCGAATATATATGACACTGCTTGCAGCCTTGGGCGCCGCCCTGTATTTTTTAAGCTTCAGCCCCTTTTTCCTAAAGCTTTTTCTTGCTTTCTTCGGTTTTTTTCTTAAAATTGCTAACATTATCTCTATGACAATGGGCCGTTTATTGGAAAAGCTCACCAAATGTTCTAAAAAAACAAAAAAACCCTTTCAAATTGCCCGAATTAGGTATACAATGAAGATGAATAGGTATAAAACTCAAGGGTCAGACTCGGAGGCGACTCCGACAGCCCGAAGGGAGTATCTGAATGAAGCTGAAACGGGCAAGCCTCGTAACAAAAATCATCATCATCGCCATAGTGGTATACGCCGGTCTGAACCTTCTGTCACTAAAAGTTCAGGTAAGCGAGGCTCAGGAAAAAAGGGACATTCTTAAGGCTCAGGCAGAGGATGTAATGCAGACAAATACAGAGCTTAGCTATGCCATAGAACACAGCTCGGACCCCGAAACCATAGAAGACATCGCCCGTGGCAAACTTGGCTTGGTTCTTCCCAGTGAAAAGATTTTTTATGATATAAGCGGCTAAACCCGCTTTATTATAAGCACAGCCCCGCCCGCCCAAAACGAACAAACAGGAGGAAAATACTCTTATATGCAGCCGACAGTGGGAGAGATTTTTGAAGGAAAGGTAACCGGCATCACAAAGTTTGGTGCTTTTGTTTCCTTGCCGGACGGCAAAAACGGTCTTGTTCATATTTCTGAAATTGCCAACGCTTATGTCAATGATGTAAACGAGCACCTAAGCGAAGGTCAAATAGTCAAGGTCAAGGTAATCGGCATAAACGAGGCCGGAAAAATAAACCTGTCCATTAAAAAGGCTCAGCCGCCCGATGCTTCACCGGAAGGCTCCCGCTTTTCAAAAGCGAGGCCAAACCCCCAGAGAGGCACAAACAGCCCGCCACGAAACTCTGGCTTCACAGCAAAGCCTTCCTCTGCGCCTGTTGAAACAAGTTTTGAAGACAAACTAAAACAGTTTATGCAGGACTCTGACAGTCGTATGGCAGGCAGCCGCATTTATTCCGATAAAAAAGGCGGCTATAAGCGCCGCCGAGATTAAATATACCTTAAAAAAACCCCCGCATAGTATTTGCTATGCGGGGGTTTGGCCTTTTTATTTTACCACAACATTGGCATCTCCTAGCATTTCTTTAAGCTCGGCTATAAGGGCCTCATGTATAAGGCAGGCTGTGCCCATACGGTCTTTAGTATCCTCAAAATAAACTATCATGCGCCCATCTCCGGGAAACATTGTGAGAATAAGCTCTATGCGCTTAAGTCTCGGGTCCTCCCGAGAGGGCAGCTTCACCCAGAGCTTTTTTTCCTTCTCTTTCGGCTTTTCCTCCTGAGTTTCTGAAAGGTCTGTTAAGGGGCGCAGGGTTTCAAGCATCAGCTGTGGTTCTTTTTCATCTCTGAAAGAAATCCTGCCTTTAACAACAATGGCGGCATTGTCTTTAATATAAATCCCGCTTTCATCAAGGACTCTGGCAAAGGCTATAAGCTCCATGGAGCCTGTGGAGTCCTCAAGCCTTATATAGCTCATAAGGCTGTTGTTTCTTGTGGGTCTTGTCTTGTGGGACTCAATAAGCCCCGCTAGAGTCACAAGCTGGGAATCCTGAAAGTGCCTTTCATTTTCGGGCCTCTCCAAATCCGCCATTATAGAAGCTATGGGCGTTGCTCCGGCTCGCCTTGCCCCGTCTCTGTATTCATCCATAGGATGACCGGAGAGATAAAGACCTGTGGTTTCCTTTTCCATGGCCATGAGTTCCCGAGGGGAAAATTCCGCTATATCCGGAAGGGGTGTTTCCGGCAATAAGGTGCCCTCACCACCGCTTACGGCGGAAAACAAATCGATTTGCCCCTCCACATTTTTTCTGGCGTCACCGCCGATGGACTCCAAAACCCTGTCATATACCACAAGAAGCTGACTTCGCCTGTATCCCATACTGTCAAAGGCACCGCTTCTTATAAGACTTTCCAAAGCCCTGCGGTTTAAGTCCCTGCCGTGAAGCCTTTGGCAAAAGTCGTCAAAGGATGAAAAAGGTCCCCCAACTCTTCGGCTTTCCATCAAGGCATTTATAAAGCCACGACCTATGTTTTTTATGGCCACAAGACCAAAGCGTATGTTCTCGCCGGATACGGTAAAGTCTGCCTCGGATTCATTTACATCCGGCGGCAAAAGCTTTATACCCATTTCACGGCACTCGGCTATATACTCTGCCACCTTGGTGCTATTATCCAAAACCGAGCTTAAAAGAGCCGCCATGTACTCCCTTGGGTGATGGCATTTCATATAAGCCGTGCGGTAGGATATTATGGCATAGCTGACAGCATGGGCCTTATTAAAGGCATAGTTTGCAAAATCCAATATTTCGTCATAGATGCTCCCTGCCGCTTCTTCGGAAACTCCCTTTGCCAAGGCACCGCAAATGCCCCTTGTTTCGTCGCCGTAAATAAAAGACTGGCGCTCGGCATCGATGATGTCGTGCTTTTTTTTGGACATGGCCCTGCGTATCATATCCGCCTGCCCCAGAGAAAAGCCCGCAAGACGGCGAAAAATTTCTATGACCTGCTCCTGATACACAATGCAGCCATAAGTAACATCCAAAATGGGCCGCAAAAGCTCATGCTTATAGCTTATTTTCGAGGGGTCGCTGCTGCACCGAAGAAAACGGGGAATGCTCTCCATAGGCCCCGGACGATAAAGAGAGATTACAGCCGTAATGTCCTCTATACTTCGGGGGCGAAGGCCTGTGCAAACAGAGGTTATCCCAGCGCTTTCAAGCTGGAACACTCCCGAGGTTTTCCCCTGAGAGAGCATTTCAAAGGTTTCACTATCGTCATCCGGCTGTCTTGCCACATCAAAATCGGGAATATGCTTTTGCACAAGACGGTTTGCCCTCTCCAAAACGGTGAGGTTTCTAAGGCCCAGAAAATCCATCTTTAAAAGCCCCAGCTCCTCCAAGGTTGTCATGGGAAACTGGCAAACCACCAAATCGTCATTTTTTGCAAGGGGCACATATCTATACACAGGCTCTCCGGTGATGACAACTCCCGCCGCATGAGTAGAGGCATGGCGAGGCATCCCCTCAAGAGAGCGGGCCATGTCGATAAGCTCCCGCATCTTCTCATCGCCATCATATATCTCCCGCAGGCGCTTTGAAAGGGCAAGGGCTTCGTCAAGCTTTATGTTAAGGGTCATAGGAACCTGCTTTGCCGCCTCGTCACACTCGGCATAGCTTATGCCAAGCGCCCTTCCCACATCCCGAATGGCACCTCGGGCTGCCATAGTGCCAAAGGTTACAATCTGGGCCACATGGTCACTGCCGTATTTCGCCGTTACATAGTCTATAACCTCGCCTCGGCGCTCAACGCAAAAGTCAATGTCTATATCCGGCATGGAGACTCGCTCGGGGTTTAAAAACCGCTCAAAAAATAGCCCATATTTTACAGGGTCTACGTCTGTTATTCCAAGACAATAGGAAACCATGCTTCCGGCGGCACTGCCCCGCCCCGGCCCAACGGGTATCCCCCGAGACTTAGCATAGGCTATAAAATCCGCTGTTATAAGAAAATAGTCTGTAAAGCCCATCTGGGAAATCATGGTGACTTCATAATCAAGCTGTGCGTGAAGGTCTTTATAGTTATAGGAAGGTCTGTTGGGCGCTTTGCCCCCTTCGGAATTTACCGAAACCTTTTCCGAACCTTCGCCAAAATGCTCACCATAACGCTCTAAAAAGCCCTTTTCACACAGCTTTTTAAGATATTCCGTTCCGTCAGTTTCCCCTTGGGGCAACTGAAAGCTAGGCAGATGATAATGACCGAACTCAAAATCAAAATTGCACATATCAGCAATTTTCGCCGTATTGTCGGCAGCTTCCCCAGCCTCCGGATACTGGCTTAAAAGCTCCCGCATTTCCGCCTCGGATTTAAGGTAAAAATCCGTACCCTGAAACTTCATACGGTCGGGGTCGTCCATGGTTTTTCCCATTTGGATACACATGAGGACATCCTGATTTTTTGCATCCTGCCTTTTGGTATAGTGGGCATCGTTTGTAAGGACAAGGGGAATTCCCGTTTCCCTGTGCAGTTTTATAAGACCTTCTGCGGCGGCGGCCTCCTCGGCAAGTCCATGCTCTTGCAGTTCCAGATAAAATGAATCCTCCCCAAAGACATCCCGCAGAAAAAGTGCCCTTTCCTTGGCAGATTCGTAATCACCCTTTATAAGCTTTTGCTGTATCTCTCCGGCGATGCAGCCGGAAAGGCAGATAAGCCCCTCGGCATGGGAGGTAAGAAGCTGCCAGTCTATCCGTGGCTTTATGTAAAAACCTTCTAAAAAGCTTTCGCTTACCAAATAGCAAAGGTTTTTGTAACCGGTTTCGTCCTTGCAAAGGAGAATAAGGTGGGAATAATCGTTGTCCTTGCCATATTCCCTGTCTTTCATTCCCCGAGGTGCCACATAAACCTCACAGCCGATTATAGGCTTTATGCCGGCCTTTTTCGCCGCCTTATAAAAGGCAACCGCCCCATACATAACCCCATGGTCTGTTATGGCAAGGGCGGTCTGCCCAAGATTTTTTACGTGCTCCGCCATGTCCCCTATGCGGCAGGCGCCATCAAGAAGGCTGTATTCACTATGGACATGGAGGTGTGCAAATGCCATTTGTTACTCCTTAATTTGCTTTAAATATCCCTTGTTACCTTATTATTCTCCCTCGGGAAGCTCCCTTGCTATCTCTAGAAGCCTTCGAAGCCTATGGCTCATGCAGGATTTAGAAACACTGGGCATAGCCAAAACAGCAAGGTCTGTAAGGCTTGCCTCGGGATTTGCTATGCGTAAAATAGCCGTTTCCCGAAGCTTTTCCGTCAGGGATTGAAGCCCCGCCGTTCGCTCTATCTTTTTTATGGCCTCTATCTGCTCCTGAGAAGCGGATACTATTTTGTCGGCGTTGGCGCTGTCGCAGTTAACCTTGCGGTTTATACTGTTTCTCATGCTTTTTTCCACCTTGGCAGACATAATGCCCATGGCAGAAACAGGAGCGCCCGCAAGGGTCAAAAGGTCCTCTATGGCTTCGGATTGCTTAAAATATATTACATAGTTGCCCCCTCTTGCGGTGTCCTTTGGGGAAAAGCCCAGCTCCAGCAAAATGTAAAAGGTTTCTCTGCTGACATTGTAGTGAGGGGTAACAAGCTCCAGATGATAGCTTTTTTCAGGGTCGCTTATGCTGCCCCCCGCCAAAAAAGCCCCCCGTAAAAAGGCGGCCTTACAACAACTCTCCTCCAAAACTCCAAGGTTTATGTGATGAGCCAAAACCGTCTCCGCCTCATAGCCATAGGCTGAAAAAATTGTGTCTATGGTGTTCTTATCTCTTATTGAAAAGCTTTTTTTCCCCTTTATCTTAAATGAGGGGGAAGGGTCAAACCCTTGACCGAAGGCTTTTTGGAAGAGCTTCGGAAGCCTTTGGGCAAATTCAGAATTTGAGGTCACAATGCGTATTTCCTCATGGTTAAACATATTGCAGTATAGTAAAACACCGTAGGCTTCCGCCACAGCGCAACAGCGCCGAGATAAGGAAATTGTGCAAAGCTCGGCCTTGGTGTCAGATGAAAAGGACATACCCCCGCCTCCTTTCTTTAAATCAGGCGCAAGGTTTTATCCATACACCTTGGTGGGTGATTTGTCTCTGTAAAGATTCATAATTTCCAGCGCCAGTTTGTCACTGTCGTGGTGGGCATAGCCCTCAGAACAGTCCAGCATAGGGCGGCTTATGGTTTTTATTCCAAGGGATAAAAGCTCTTTTTCGTTAACCTTCGTCTGGCAGGCCCCATAGGCGGCATATCTTTCTGCCACATCCTTCGGAAGGTCTGTGCTGTTTGCAAGGCAATAGTCAAAAAGCTGTGAGCCAGAATGCTCAAAAAGAGCCTTCACATGGTCACAGGCCGTATAGCCTTCCGTTTCGCCGTCCTCTGTTGTAACATTCAAAACAAAAACCCGCAGGGCGTCCGACTGGCTTATAGCCTCGCTTATGCCTTCTGTAAGCAGGTTTGGAATTATACTTGTGTAAAGACTTCCGGGGCCAAGAAGGATAAGGTCAGCGCCTTTTATAGCTTCAATGCTCTCCCCCAGAGCCGGAGGCTTGTCCGGCAAAAGCGCAACACGGCTTATGTGCCGGTTGCCGCTTTTTTTATGGTCCCGTATTTTAGACTCCCCAAAAATCTCGGTGCCATCGTCAAAACTGACAAGCAGACGTACATCCTCCGTGGTAACCGGCAGAACTCGCCCCGTTATGGCCAAAACTTCCGAGAGCTTTTGCACAGCCCCGTAAAAGGAGCCGGAAATATCGTTAAGGGCCGCTAAAAAAAGGTTGCCCATACTTTGTCCTGTAAGGCAGCCCTCCTTAAAGCGGTAGGCCAAAAGCTTTTCCATAACAGGCTCTGTGTTGGCAAGAGCCTGAAGGCAGTTGCGCACATCCCCCGGAGGGGGCATACCCAATTCGTCCCGAAGGGTTCCCGAACCTCCCCCGTCATCGGCCATTGTAACAATGGCAGTAAGCTTGCCTGTGTAATTTTTAAGTCCCCTGAGCATATTTGAAAGTCCGGTTCCGCCGCCTATCGCAACAATTTTAGGCTCAGTCGCCTTTTTCGCCATACCCGACATGAAAACCTCCTTTGCTTCATATGTGAGAAGGCCGCCTTATGCTTTTTCACACACACTTTGGCATAAGGGGCGTATTTATTATTGTTAAGTTCCCCGTAAGGCTTTACTTTCCTATGTCCCTGTTTATGTTTTGAACGGTGTAGCCTAGTTCTTCCACATATGCCGTTAAGCTGCGGGCTATTGCCACGCTGCGGTGTCTTCCGCCGGTGCAGCCTATGGAAATTGTAAGGTTTAATTTTCCCTCCTCAGCATAAAGGGGCAGAAGAAATTTCACCATGGCTTCAAGCTGCTTCAAAAACTCCCTTGCCTCACGGCTGCGCAAAACAAAGGCGCTAACCGGCTCATCAAGACCGGAAAGTGAGCGAAGCTCGGAAACATAAAAGGGGTTTGGCAGAAATCTTACGTCAAACATAAGGTCGGATTCAAGGGGTATGCCATGTTTAAAGCCAAAGGACATAACATTAACCGTAAGCTTGCGGTTTGATTCCCCCCCAACAAAAAGACGGTATATTTCACTTTGGAGCATACCTAAGGTCAGGCTTCCGGTGTTAATGATATAGTCCGCCCTTTCCCTTACAGGAGCCAAAAGCCTTATCTCGTTTTCTATGGCTTCCTCAACGGAAACACCGGGGGCAGAAAGGGGGTGGCGGCGGCGTGTTTCCTTATAGCGCTTCACTATGTTCGGCACATCCGCCTCCATAAATAGGATGCGGTACTCAAAGCCCAAATCCCAAAGACCGTCAAGAACCTTGAAAAGCTCGTCAAAGCTTGCCCGCTCCCGTATATCCGTAACTAGGGCAACCTTTTGATAGCGGTCATCCGCAGCATCGCAAAGCTGGGCAAACTTCGGTATAAGCGCCACCGGCATATTATCCACACAATAATAGTCTAAATCCTCAAGCATATCAGCAGCACGGCTTTTTCCCGCCCCCGAAAGCCCTGAAACAATTAAAAATTCCATTACCCGCTCCCCTTTCCCTTTTTTATATCTTATCTATTATCCTAAGCTCTGGGGAAAGCTCTACTCCCCTGCGGCTTAAAACAGTTTCCCTTATATGTTCCATAAGCCTTATAACATCATAAAAGCTGGCGTTGCCACGATTTATAACAAAGCCGGCGTGTTTCTCCGAAACCTGAGCGCCTCCTATGGAAAATCCCTTTAGGCCGCATTCATCTATAAGAGCTGCGGCATAGCCGTCCTTTGGTCGCTTAAAGGTGCTGCCCCCCGAGGGCTTATCAAGGGGCTGGGAAACCCGCCGCCTTTCGGAAAGCTCACGCATTTTGGCCTTTATCTCCCCCTCGTCACCAAAGTTAAGCTCCATTTCACAGCCTAATATAATTTTTTCTGTGCCTGTAAAGGCGCTGTGCCTGTATGAAAAATCAAGCTCCTCATCATACAATTTATTAAAGTTAAGCTCCTCATCAAGGCAGACTGCCGCCTTAACAACATCCTTCATCTCTCCGCCGTAGGCTCCGGCGTTCATATATACCGCCCCACCGAGGCAGCCGGGTATTCCATGGGCAAATTCCAGCCCCTTTAAAGATAGCTGGGCCGCTTCCGAGGCAAGCCTTGCAAGGCTTATGCCGCACTGGGCAAAAAGCCCCGTTTCCCCAAGCTTGCGAACTTCAGAGAGCTTGTCGGAAATTTTTATGACAAAGCCGTCCAAAGGCTCATCCGTAACCAAAAGGTTTGTTCCCTTCCCGATAATAAGGGGCTTTTGTCCCCTTTCCCTTAGAAAAAGGCAAAGCTTTTGAAGTTGTTCCTCCGAGTCAGGCAGGGCAAAAAGCCTTGCAGGGCCTCCGATTTTGAATGAGCAATGTTCTTTCATTGGCTCATTTTCATAAAGCTCCAAATCGGGAAGGTAGTTTTTTATCTCCTGTGATAATGAAGAAAAGCTGTCCATAAAAAGCCCTTCCTTTCACTTATGGTCTTAGGCAAACTCCATAAGACATACTTTGCATATAAGTCTAAGCCATGTTTCAGCTAAAAGAATGCATCGTTATCTATGGCAAAATCATGGCGCTGCTCCAAATCCTGAGCGGCGTTATAGCCAAGCTTTTTCTGGCGGTTATTCATAGCGGCAAGCTCCAGTATAACTGCAAGGTTGCGCCCCGGACGAACGGGGATTGTAACAGAGGGCACCTGCACACCAAGGATTTCCGTATGCTCCAAATCCACCCCCAGCCTGTCATAAGGTCTGTAATCTTCCCAGCTTTCAAGGTTTACAACAAGCTCTATTGTCTGAGAGGACTTAACCGCCCCAACTCCATAGATGTATCGGGCGTTTATAATGCCTATCCCCCGAAACTCCATATAATGCCTTATCATTGCCGGAGCCTGACCTACAAGCTTTCCTCTGGAAATCTGCCTTATTTCCACAGCGTCGTCAGCTATAAGCCTATGCCCCCTATTTACAAGTTCCAAGGCTGTTTCACTTTTTCCTATGCCGGAATCTCCCGTTATAAGAAGCCCCTCGCCATAGACCTCCACCAAAACACCGTGTATCGTTTTTCTGGGAGCTAAATGTACGTGCAGAGAGCTTATAAGCTGTGCCATAAACTCTGATGTGTCCACGTCCGAGGTGAAAACCGAAACATCATGTTTTCGAGCAAGCTCCTTAAGCTCCGGTAGGGGCTTTACCTGATGGCAGACAATAAGGGCACAGGGATGCTTTTCCATCAGCCCTTCTATGGCCTTATAGCGTTCCTCGGCAGAGAGCCTTTCTAAAAATGTATGCTCCTGCTTTCCGCTGACAAGCATTCTTCGAGGGTCGTAATATTCAAAAAACCCTGCAAACTGAAGGCCCGGCCTGCCAACAGCCATACTGACAATCTTCTCCTCCTCAAATTTTGATGAGGCGTTGACGATTTTCATTTCATGCTCTTTTGCAAGGGTGGATAACAAAACCGAATGTCCAGTGGCCATAAAATACCTCCGCCATGCTTATCTATGATACCCCCATTCTAATCATAATAGGAGTTTTTTGCAATTGTTTTTTGACGCTCCCCAGTCAGAGCCTGCCCTCTCGCCCTTGTTTTTCCGCCGACATCCCTTTATCTTTTGCCTTTGGAGCAGGCAAGGGCCGAGCAGCGGTGAATAGTAAAATAGCAAAAGACCGAGGGAAACTGTTTCCTCGGTCTTTTGCCTTTAAAGGCGCCCGCAGACGCCGAACCTTACGGATTAAAGCCCGCCAAGGCAGGTTTCCATCCGTTTGTTAGCCGGTTTTATACCGCGCGGGTAACCTTACCGCTGCGCAGGCAACGGGTGCAAACGTAGACATGCTTTGGTGTCCCGTCCACTATGGCCTTGACGCGCTTAACATTGGGCTTCCATGTACGGTTGGAGCGTCTGTGGGAATGGCTGACCTT
>JAAYFX010000250.1 GCA_012728025.1 Clostridiales bacterium | reverse complement strand
TTGGCCTGAAAACCCTGAAGATTAAAAAGCAGATAACTTCCAAAGCCAAAACTTATACGTCCTGACGAAAGACTGTGTTTTTTTACAGACTGTCTTGCGAAGGGGCAAACACTGTGGTATTCTTGCTTTTATCATCTAAATGTTGGGAAGGAGAGTTATTTTGGAGTTTTCTGTAAATAGCCCGATTATATTTGCGATGGTCGGAGTCATCATCGCCATCGTACTTGCCCAATCCATTTTCTTTCTGGTTCGGGCAATGGGCCGTGCCAAAGAGCTTGGCATGGACAAGGGGGTGTTGCGCAAGACCATCAAAACTGCGGCGATTTTCACCATTGCGCCCGCTGTCGCAATCGTCATAAGTGTTATGACCTTAGCAAACGATTTGGGTCTGCCTCTGCCTTGGCTGCGCCTGTCTGTGATTGGTTCCCTGTCCTATGAAACCATTGCGGCGGCAAATGCCGAGAGCGCCATGGGCCTTACCTTCGGTCAAGTCAAATCTTTAACCGCCAGTCAGTATGTTACCATTACTTGGGTTATGACCCTTAGTATCCTTGTGGGCATCTGGCTCATGCCGCTGATTGGCAGGAGAATTCAAAATGGTATGGTCAAAATAGGAGATAGGGACAAAAAGTGGAGCGAGATTTTCTCCAATGCCATGTTCATAGGTATGCTATCCGCTTTTCTCGGCTATGTTTTCTGTGATTTTTCAACGGTATTCTCCGCCGATTGGACGGGACTAATCCCTGTTTTGGTCATGGTTTCCTCAGCCATAGTGATGGCCGTTTGCGGTCTGCTGGTTCAAAAAATCAAATGGATTGCCGACTATGCCCTGCCCCTTAGCATGGTTTTGGGTATGCTCTCGGCGATTCCAATTACAGCTTGGCTGTCATAGGAGGATACAAATTATGAAAAAAGAAATGACTTATCTTGACTCTGTCCACCGTTACGGCATCATTTGGAACCTTTCTGTCATGGTAATTTTCCTTATGTTTCCCGCCTTACTCATGGTAATCTTCGGCGCACTGCCCGACTGGCGGGGCCTTGGTCTGGGGCTTTTGGCAACAGCACCCATGTACTGGGCTGTGGCCGTTGTGGAAACCTTTACTTATGTGCCAATGCTTGGCGCCGGCGGCTCTTATCTGTCCTTTGTCACCGGCAACATTTCAAACCTGAAGCTGCCCTGCGCCTTAAACTCTTTGGAGCAAGCTGGCGTTACAGCAACCTCTGAGGAGGGAGAGCTTATTTCCACAATCTCCATTGCAGTATCAAGCATTGTTACAACGGTGATTATCCTCATTGGGGTAATTTTGATTGTTCCTCTGACCCCCATTTTGAAATCTGACTTTCTAGCGCCGGCCTTTGCCCAGCTTATTCCCGCTCTTTTCGGCGGTCTGGCTGTGGTTTTTGTCTCAAAAAACTGGAAGATTTCCATCGCACCGATGGTTTTGATGATTACCCTTTTTGTAACAATCCCCGCTTTAAACGCCGGAACCGTAGGCATCATGGTTCCCGTAGGTGTGGTGTTTACTTTGGCCGTGGCAAGGCTTATGTATAAAAAAGGTCTGCTTTAAGGAGGAGAAAAATGCTGATTTTATGGATTGTTCTGGGCCTTATTGCCCTGCTTTTGGCTGTTGTGCTGCTGCGCACTGCCGCCTTCCGCCCGAAGACTGCTCCGGCCGCCACTGTGCCTCCGGTGGATTTTGACAGACAGCGAGCCGTCGATAACCTTCAAGCGCTGGTGCGCTGCAAAACCATCTCCTATGCAGACCACAGTCTGGAGGATGAGGGGGAGTTTGAAAAACTCATTGACCTGCTGCCGGACTTATATCCCAATGTGTTCAAGGTCTGCACCCTTACAAAATTTCCAGACCGCGGGCTTTTGTTCAAATGGTCAGGTAAAAGCTCTGATGCCCCTTCTGTCATGATGGCTCATTATGATGTTGTACCGGTGGAGGAAGAAAACTGGGATAAGCCCCCCTTTGCAGGTATCATTGAAGACGGTGTTCTCTGGGGTCGTGGCACTTTGGACACAAAGGTCACCTTTAACGGCGTACTCACCGGAGCAAACGAATTGATTGCCCGAGGCTTTGTGCCGGAAAACGATATGTATTTTGCCTTTTCCGGTCAGGAAGAAATAAACGGTCTGGGCGCTGTTAATATTGTGGATTGGTTTGCGGAGAATAACATTACACCTGCCTTGGTAGTGGACGAAGGCGGCGCTGTGGTTGAGGGGGTTTTCCCCGGTGTTAACCAGCCCTGCGGCCTTATCGGCATTGCTGAAAAGGGTATGCTCAATCTGAAATACACAGTTTCCTCCCAAGGGGGACACGCTTCTGCACCCCCTGTACATACTCCT
>JAAYFX010000249.1 GCA_012728025.1 Clostridiales bacterium | reverse complement strand
TATGTATAAAATGCGGCACCTGCCGGCTTGTTTGCCGCTTTGACGCCGTAGAGCTTTGCTGAGGGAGGAAAAAACTATGATAGAACTTACAATAAACGGAAAAAGGGTCTCGGCGCCGGAAGGCTCCACCATCCTTGAGGCCGCAAAGCTCTCCGGAATAACCATCCCCACTCTCTGTCATCTTCACGGGGTTCATACCCATGGCTCCTGCCGCATCTGTGTTGTTGAGGTGGAGGGGGCAAAAAACCTTTTGGCCTCGTGTATAGTGAAGGCCCAAGAGGGCATGGTTGTCCGTACAAACACAGAAAAGGTACGAGCCGCCCGAAAGGTTCTTTATGACCTTATGCTTTCAAATCACCCTAAAGAGTGTACGGCCTGCTCAAGAAACTTAAGCTGTGAGCTTCAGGAGCTTGGAAACACCTTGGGCATTTTGGAAACTCATTTCCATGGCGAGGCGGGGCCTGCAAGGCTTGATATAAGCCCCTCCATCACCCGTGACACAAGAAAGTGCATACTTTGCCGCCGCTGTGTTACAATTTGCACCAATGTTCAGGGCGTGGGGGCCATCAGCGGCCAAAGCCGTGGCTTTAACACCGTTATCTCCCCTCCCTTGGGTATGCCTTTGGAAAGTGTTCATTGTGCCATGTGCGGCCAGTGTACCCTTGTCTGTCCCACAGGGGCTCTTACGGAAACCGACGGAATGGACATGGTTTGGAACGCCCTTCACGACCCGAACACAAGGGTTGCTGTGCAGGTTGCTCCGGCTGTTCGTGCCGCCCTCGGCGAGGAGTTTTCACTGCCTGCCGGCACTCTTGTAACGGGAAAGCTTGCAACAGCCCTGCGGGACTTGGGCTTTGATGATGTTTTTGATACAAACTTTGCGGCAGACCTTACCATAATGGAGGAGGGCACAGAGCTTTTGCACCGCCTGCGTGACGCTGTTACGGGCAAGGGGGCAAGCCTTCCCATGATAACAAGCTGCTCACCAGGCTGGATAAAGCATATTGAGCATGCCTTCCCCGAGGAGCTTTCCCATCTTTCCACCTGCAAGTCTCCTCACACCATGCTGGGCGCTCTTATAAAAAGCTATTACACAGACAAAATCGGACTGCCGCCAGAGAAAATGTTTGTAGTCTCCGTTATGCCCTGCACAGCAAAAAAGTTTGAAATTGACCGACCGGAAATGCAAAATCGTGATAATCCCAATGTGGATGCTGTCATAACCACTCGTGAGCTTGCAAGGATGATTCGCACCATGGGTATAGACTTTAAAAACCTTCCCGACAGCAGCTTCGACGCACCCTTGGGCTTTTCCACGGGAGCGGCGGATATTTTTGGCGTAACCGGCGGAGTTATGGAAGCCGCCCTGCGCACAGTGTATGAGCTTGTAACAGGAAGGGAGCTTGCTCCCAATGCTCTTAAACTCAGTCCTGCCGAGGGTCTTGAGGGAGTTTCCCATGGCATTGTAAAGTTTGCCGATTGCCTGCCCGATTTTTCTTATCTGGAGGGAGTTGAGGCAAAAGTTGCCGTTGCCAGCGGTCTTAAAAGTGCCGATAGTATCATGAAGCAAATTGCAGCGGGAGAAAGCCCCTATCACTTTGTGGAAATTATGGGATGCCCCGAAGGCTGTATAAACGGCGGCGGTCAGCCGAGGGTAAAATCCACCGGCGAAACGGATATATCAGAAGTTTTAAAGCTTCGCAGAGAAGCCTTAGGTCGGGAGGACGAAGGCAAGGAAAAGCGCAAGTCCCACGAAAATCCGGATATAATCGCATTGTACTCTGAATATCTGGGCGAACCGGCCAGCAAGCTTTCCCACGAGCTTTTGCACACCAGTTATACAAAACGGGGACTTTATAACGAATATTTACCTCCGGTTTTGGATATTGCCGTCATGTGTGCTGAAAAGGACGCCGAAAGTTAGCTTATTATTGAAAAATTGTAAATAAAATAACAAAGTCTGCCCTATTCCCTTTACTTTAATTTTGCTCTGGAGTAAAATAGGTAATTATATACTTAAAAGAAGGAGACAATCATGAAAAGGTATCTTAGCATCTTTTTTGCTCTTGCGCTTATCTTTGCTCTTTTCACAGGCTGCAAGGCACCGGAAACCACCGACGGGGAAACTGTGGACTTGGAAAATAACGAAACAGCTCCCCCTGCCGATGACAGCAACGAGCCTGACGAAACCCAGCCCATAGATGGCACCATACGTCTTGCAAGCCTTAAGGGACCTACCACCATGGGTCTTGTAAAGCTTTTGGACGAGGCTGAAAGTGATGGCCTGTCCTATGAGGTCGAAAGCTCTATTTATGGCACGGCAGACGAGGTTTCCGCCCTACTCATTAACGGCGAGCTTGATATGGCCGCCATCCCCGCAAACCTTGCCTCTGTTTTATTCAATAAAACGGAAGGTGCTCTTAAGGTTGCCGCAATAAACACCTTAGGTGTTCTAAGCGTTTTGGAGCTGGGCGACAGTGTAAACTCCATTTCAGACCTTGCGGGAAAAACCGTTTATTCCACTGGTAAAGGCACCACTCCCGAGTATTCCTTAAATGCCATTCTTTCCGGAAACGACATCGACCCCGAAACCGGACTTACTGTTGAGTTTAAGTCCGAGGCAACGGAAATTGCGGCTCTTTTATCAGGGGAAACTGCCGTTTCCGGCACCATTGCCATTTTGCCCCAGCCTTATGCCACAACAGTGCTTATGGCAAACCCCGAGGCCCGCATAGCTCTGAGCCTTAGCGACGAATGGGAAAATGCCGCTTTGGACGGCAGGCTTGTAACCGGCGTTCTGGTGGTTTCTTCTGAGTTTGCAGAAAATAACCCTGAGCTGTTGGATGCCTTTTTGGCAGACTATGAAAGCTCTGCCGCTTGGGTAAACGAAAACCAGACGGAAGCCGCCGAGCTTATAGCAGCTATTGGCATTGTGCCTAAAAGTGAAGTTGCTTTAAAGGCTCTGCCCCATTGCAGCATCACCTTTATCTCCGGCTCTGCCATGAAAACAGACCTTTCCGCCTATCTCGGCGCTCTCTTTGAGCAAAACCCCCAGTCCGTTGGAGGAACTTTGCCTGATGACAGCTTCTACTATGGCGCCTGAAGCCAATAGAAAAAAGAAAATAATTACCACAGCGGCAAGCGCTCTTATATGGCTTGCCGCTTGGCAGCTTTCCGCCGTTCTGATAGGGCAGGAGCTTTTTTTAGCCTCGCCCCTTTCCGTTTTAAAAAGTCTCAGCGGACTTTTGCAAAAAGCGGAGTTTTACAACACAGTGGGCTATTCCTTGCTCCGCATCCTTACAGGCTTTTTCGCCGCTGCTGTTTTTGGCTCGGTGCTTTCTGTCATAGCCTATAAGCTACCCTTTTTCGAGACTTTTTTCAGTCCCTTTATGGGGGCTGTGAAGGCCGCTCCCGTTGCCTCCTTTGTGGTACTGGCCCTACTTGCCGTTGGCTCAAAAAATCTTGCAGCCCTTATTTCCTTTCTTATGGTGTTTCCGGTTTTTTACACCTCTCTTTTGTCGGGCATGAAAAGCGTTGACAAGGAGCGCTTTGAGGCCGCCGAGGTTTTTGGTATGCTAAGACGTGACCGCTTTCGTTTTATCTACCTTCCCTATGTGGCTCCTCATCTTAAAAGTGCCTGTCAGGTGGGCATGGGCCTTAGCTGGAAGGCCGGTATTTCCGCCGAGGTTATAGGCATAACGTCAGGCTCCATAGGTGGAAAGCTTTATGAGGCAAAGCTTTTTCTCGAAACGGCAGAGCTTTTGGCATACACCCTTGTAGTGGTGCTTTTGTCCCTGCTTCTTGAAAAGCTACTGGCACTTTTAATATGTGCCATGGAAAAAATCCTTACAAAATAGGCAGGACTTTGAGTCTAAAAACGAGAAGGCTTCCGATGAGAATTCATCGGAAGCCTTTTTAAAAGGAGTAGAAATTATTTTGTTGGATTCACATCCTGCCAAAGTTTCAGACATTCAAAACCTTAGCCTGTTTCTCATTTCTTAAATGAGCTTTTAAAATAGTCTATACCACTGCTTATTATGCCGCTTACAGTGTCTTTTTTGTCAGAGAAGCTCTGCCCCGAGCCTTGGTCAAATCCCTGACCAAAACCCTGCTCCGAACCTTTCTCGGTACTTTCGGGTTTTACGCTGTTCTTAACCTTGTCTACGGCTCCGCCTATGGCCTCTGTAAATGTCTTTTCGTAGTCATTAGAAGTGCCGCTTTTCCCCGAGTTTTGAGTTCTTTGCTCTATCTTATCGACGGCAACTTTAGAAATGGCCGAAATCAGTTCTTCCAGCTCTGCACTTTTTGCGTCTACATTACAGTTTAATTCCGTATCCCCGATATTTACCCGAACATCGTAAACCAGCTTACCCTCAGAATAGGCAAAGGATAATTCCGTATTAAGCTCCTCTCCCAATGTAAGTCCGGCATTTACACAGGTATCTTCAATAGCAATTTTAGCGTTTAAATATTCCTTATCGCTGGGGGTTCCTATAAG
>JAAYFX010000248.1 GCA_012728025.1 Clostridiales bacterium | reverse complement strand
TTCGGTTTCTCTTAGGGGGATAATACATGAAACACAGACAAACCAAAGGTCTTTTGCCGCAGGGCGCTAAAAACCGAATGCTCTTTGCGATAATCTCCACGGCCTTGATAACGGCTCTATTGGCAGGCATATACCTAAGCTTTGCTTGGAATAAGTATCAGCGTATGGCAAAATCCGAAGCCACCCAGCTGGCTTTGTCGGTGGAGTCGCTTTTACATAACGAGCATATAGAGCCTCTGACTGCCGCCGGCACAGCAAACTCCCCAGAGGCAAAGCTTGTGGAGCAGACCCTTACAAGGCTTGTTGAAATAACAGATTCGGTTTATTACGCATACATCTTAAAAGAGCAGGATGGTAAGATGGTTGTTGTGGCAGATTCCTCCGTTGCCAGTTGCGCCGCTTCCCGCCCGACAAAGAGAAGCTGTGAGGAAACAGCTGATATTAACAGCCTGCCTTTTGAGACAGGGGAAAGCCTTTTGACAGAGGCAATTTCTCTCCCCTGCGGAGACTGGATTAGGGCGCTGGTGCCGATTTATGATTTAAGCGGTGAAAACGTCATTGCAGTTCTGGGGCTTAGTTATTCCTCTGCCCAGTGGCGGGCAGATTTGTGGAAGAAGATGATTCCCGATATTTTGGTTGCCGCCTTCCTTGGGGTTCTTGCTTTTATGCTCATTAATCTTCTAAATAAAAACGCGAAGTTTAAAAAAGCAGAGGCTTCACGGCAGGAGAGCGAACGGAGCAAGTCGGTGTTTTTCTCCCAAATCCCTGGCATGGCTTACCGTTGCCGTAACAATGAAAACTGGACTATGGAGTTTGTATCAAAGGGCTGTTACGAGCTGACAGGGTACAAGGCAGAGAGTCTTATAGGGGATAAGGATGTTACATATAATGAAATAATCTCCCCTAAATATCGTGAGCTTGTCCGCGACGAATGGAATCGTGCCTTGATAAAGGGCGAAGGTTACCGTGACGAATATGAAATCACCACAAAATCCGGCGAGCGAAAATGGGTCATAGAGCTGGGGCAGGGTATTTACAACAGCGAGGGCAGCCTTAAGGACATTGAGGGCGTTGTGCTGGATATTTCCGAGCGAAGGAAAAAAGACCTCCAGATTGCCCATCTGCGAGAGCACGATTTTCTAACAGGACTATATAACCGCAGGCACATGGAGCAGGAGAAAAAACGTCTTGACCATCCGGAGTTTTGGCCCCTGTCCATTGCCGTTTGTGATATTGACGGACTTCGGGTGGTTAACGATGCCTATGGCCACGAAGAGGGTGACCATCTGATAGTAAAAACAGCAAGGCTTATTCAGGGCTGTCTCTGTGACGGGTATATATTAGGCTACACAGGCGGTGGTGAATTTACAATTTTGCTGCCTAATACAGACAGACAGGCCGCCGGTGAGTTAAAAGCAGATATAAAAGATACGATTGAAAGCTATAACAGAGCCAACGAAAACGCCCTTTATGCAATCAGCATTTCCATAGGTTATAGTACAAAAGAAGAAGCGACAGAAACCATTGGTGATGT
>JAAYFX010000247.1 GCA_012728025.1 Clostridiales bacterium | reverse complement strand
GTCTTTTTCAAGGTAGGCTGCAACTCTTGAAACTATCTCTTGCACCAGTTCGTTATAGTCCATAGATATTCCCCCTTTCACTCAGGGTTTTCATGTAAGGCAGTTCATGGCGATGCCGGTAGGCGTTACCAAAAAGGGGTTTTTCGGTTTTATCGTCTTAATTCCGGTTTCGCTTTCAATGATTTTTTCTATCCCCGTAAGACAGCAGGTGCCGCCGCAGAGATATATCGTGTCTGTCATGCTTTTGTCAATATACCGGCTTATTATGGTGGCCATTTTTTCAATAACCGCCTTTACCACCGGCAATATTTCCTTATGCCTTGCGTAATCCTGCTTCATGGCTTCCGCTTCGGCAAAGGGTATCTTATAGTTTCCCGCAAGAACCAAGGATAAATGTGTGCCTCCGGTAGGCTCGTCTTCAATTTTTGTAACTTTGCCCCCTTCTATGATGGCAAGTCCTGTGGTTCCCCCGCCAATATCCACAACAACACCATTTTCTATGTTGTAGATAGAGTTTGCGGCGCTGGGTTCGTCTAAAACATTTGTAACTTCAAAGCCGGCACCCTCGGCCACATAGCCATGGGTTTTGGCAGAGCCTTCTGTTCCTGCCGGCATGGCGATAGCGCAGTTTACAAGCTCCCGTGAAAGCCTTTCCTCAAGCTTTTCCTTTAGCTGCCGCACTATCCGTGATGCCCCGCTGTAATCTACCACAACGCCGTCACGCAGAACCTCGGCCGCCTGTTTTTCACAGGCTATGGGATTGTTTTCCTCGTCCAGCACCACGATAACTATGTAGGCTGTTCCAAGGTCCAGACCAACCTTCAGCTTTTCGCCTACTGGTTTAAAGGTTTCCTTTTGCGAGCGCTCGACCTTGTCCATAAACCCTTCGACCTGTGAGAAATCCAGCAAAAACCGACACCCCTTTTGAGTTATTTAATATTTCTTCAAAGTACCTCGGCCGAGAGGTGGACATATTCGGCCGGCAGTCTAACAGCGCTATTAGGGGCTTTTTAAGCTCTTTATATCAGCGCCTTGGCTTGCTAAAACTGTCCACCTCAGGGTCCGTACTCGCCTCCCAGATACATACACATCATAATGTGCATGGCACTGGAAAGGCGGTTTAGCTCTTGTATAATGTCCTGCCGAGTGTATTTTGTGCCTTCTTTAAAGGCCATTGTTGCCGCAACTTCCGTTTCACGGACGGCCGACCTTATTTGGTTAAGCATGGCATATTCAACACCCATGGTGTAATCGGGCAGGAGCATTTGCTTAATTTTATAAAACTTCATGGGATTGTGGGAACGCTCCCGAAGCTGCTCATGTGTAAGCCCCAGAATGGTGGCGTTTTTAAATTCCTCGTTCAGCACATCACAGCGCATCATCTCACGAAGGATATTTAAAATGCCGCCAAGGTCATCTATAAGTCTGCGGCGATTGCCCTTTTCGCTTATGCTTGCCTGACTTAGCACTATAAGCGACTGAAGGCTGTCCAGCTTGCCCCGAAAATATATGCGGGGATGGTCTTTCGGTATGAGGTAGTTTCCGTAAAGCTGGGTCATATGCTCGGGCTTCTCATTGAAAAAGGCTCCTGAGTCATAGTCTATATATTTCGCCTTCAATTCTGCCGGAGCTGTGGGAGCCGCCGGCTTTTCTAAGGGCGCTGCCGGAGCAGGTTGCGGAGAGCCTTTCTCAATCTTTATCTTTCTTTGCTGGAGATATTCTCTGCCTGCGGGAGAAAGAATTTTACCCTCGGGTATATAAAAAACCTCCGGCTGAGAATTTCTAAGCTCAACACGCAATATCGCCTCGGTGATTACCTTCAATGTGCCTCACCCCCCTTTTTAGTGGTATGTCATCACTTTTTTACTCGCCCAGCTTGGGGAGAATAAATTCAACTTCCTCATGGGGTCTGGGTATGACATGGACAGAGATAAGCTCGCCCACACGCTCGGCTGCTGCAGCTCCTGCGTCGGTTGCGGCCTTAACAGCGCCAACATCCCCACGAACCATGACGGTTACAAGGCCGCCGCCTACGTGCTCTTTGCCGATAAGGGTGACGTTTGCCGCTTTTACCATTGCGTCAGATGCCTCAATGGAGGCCACAAGTCCCTTTGTTTCTATCATTCCCAGTGCTTGTTGTGTTGTTGCCATAAGTAAAACCTCCTGTTATTAAGGTGTTATTTGGATTTTAAGCGCTCGATAATGCTTTTTACAATAGTTTCGACCAGAACGGGGTCGACATCGCTTTCACAACTGCTTTCAGATTTTGGCATACTTGCCATTATATCCTCAATCTCTATGGTTCCGCAGGCGGTATAGCGAATGTTCATAAGCTGGATTGGCCCAACGTTTTCCGAGGTGGCAGAGCCGCCCACAGCGCCGCAGCCCAAGGTAAGGGAGGGCATAAGGTTTGTTGTGGCTCCGATGCCGCCCAAGGCGCTGGGGGTATTCACAGTCATTCTGGAAACGGGGATATTTTTTGCAAAATAATCCACCATCTCCTCGCTTTCCGTATGGATGGAGAATGTGTGACCCGCACCCTCAAACATCAGAATTTTCTGGCAGAAAGCACATACCTTTTCGTAGTTTTCCGCTGTATAGAAGGCTAAAATCGGTGCCAGCTTTTCCTGAGAGAAGGGGAAACCCTTGCCGACATTATCCTCGTCAACCACCATTATACGAGTCCCCTCCGGCACTGTAAGCCCCGCCTTGTCGGCTATGGTCTTAACGTTTTTGCCAACGATTTCGGGGTTCATGGTGCCGTTTGCCCGAAGGATAAACTTTGAAAGCTTTGCCTTTTCTTCGGAATTAAGAAAATGCGCTCCCTGCTTTTCCATTTCAGCCTGAACCGCTTGCCTCATATCGGTATCGCAGATGACAGACTGTTCGGATGCGCAGATGGTGCCGTTATCAAAGGTTTTTGAATCTAAAATTCGCTTTACGGCCTTTTTTATATCTGCCGTTCGCTCTATATAAGCAGGGCCGTTGCCGGGGCCAACGCCAATTGCCGGAGTTCCTGAAGAATAAGCGGCGTGAACCATGGCAGAGCCTCCCGTGGCGAGGATAAGGTTTACGTCACGGTGCTTCATAAGGCAGTCTGTGGCCTGCATTGTCGGGGTTGAGATGCAGGTAACAAGGTCTTCATCGCCGCCGGCTTCGGAGATGGCCTGTCTTATCACCTTAGTAGTTTCCATTATGCAGCGCAGGGCTGCTGGATGGGGCGAAAACACTATGGCGTTTCCGGCCTTTAGGGCAATTTCGGCCTTATAAAGGGCGGTGGATGTGGGGTTTGTTGAGGGTATAAGTCCGGCGATTACCCCAACGGGAACAGCAATTGCCCTTATTCCCTTTGTATCATCACGGCTTATTTCCCCGATGGTCTTAAGGTCCTTAATGGCATTATAAACATCACGGCTTGCAAAAACGTTTTTAACGGTTTTGTGCTCCGGTACGCCGAAGCCGGTGTCCTCATAGGCCATCTGTCCTAAACGCTGGGCATTCTTTACTCCCGCCTCCGCTATGGATTTTACAATACAATCCACTTCTTCCTGACTTTTAAAGGCAAAAGCCTCCTGAGCCTTTTTTGCGGTGGCAATAAGCTGCCGTGTTTCTTGGATAGAAAGCAAATCTTTATCGACTAGCTGCAAGGTTTACACCTCCTGTTTACGGAAATCCTCAATGGCTCTGAGAAGTTCCTCCCTTTTAGCGTCACGTATTTGGCGTTTTGTCAGAGTCGGAACCGCAAGCTCACGGGCTATCCTTCTCAAATCGACAACTGTCATATCCTCCAGCTCCTGTGCTGTTGGAAGCGCTGTCTCCGCTTCTCCGGCTTTTTTCTCTGACGCCGGCTCTTGCGGGCTTTCATCCGCCTGTCCATGACGCAGAAGGCTTTCTTCGGGCAAAGGGCGCTCTTCGGGCTTCGGCTCTTTCGAGACCTCGTCCTTTGTCATATCTTCTTCCGGCTTTTTTGGGCCTTTGTTTTTCGTCACATCTTCTTTCGGCCCTTTCGGGCCATCATCCGGTGAAAAAGCTCCTCCCAGAATGCCGCCGATACCGGCTGCCGGTCTGGGGATAACATGGACAGAAACCACAGTTCCAACCCTTTCTGCCGCCGCTGCTGCCGCATCTATTGCGGCTTTTACAGCACCGACATCTCCGGTTACAAAAACCGCAACCAGACCGCCTTTAACCTTCGTTACGCTGTTTAAACGGACATTCGCCGCTTTTAACGCTGCGTCCAAAGCCTCAACAGCAGGTACATAGCCGTACAGCTCTATCATTCCCAAGGCTTGCATATTGTACCTCCTTAATTAGGGCGAAAACCTCTATGCCTAGGCTATGGGATTATCCGCCACAAATTCAACAGCGGCGGCAAAGGCCTCGCATGCCGACTTGCAAGCCGACTGACTTCCCGTAAGCAGGGCTCCGCCGAAGTTAGTCTCGGAGGGTGGGGCATAAAGAACGCACATTTTAACGTCTGCCGCCTTTAAAGCCGCATCAATGCCATACATAGCCTCCAGAGGGGGAGCAATAAGGTAGGCAAGAGCTTCGCCCTCGGCAATTCCGGCGCCCTCAGATAGGTATGAGCCTGTTCTGGAGATGCAATGAGCATAGTATACAATAGAGTCGTCATCATTGGCGGAAATAAAGTAAGCTCCGTTTTCAATGGTGTCAACAGCGGCAGCAAGGCCGGCCTTTACTTCTGCGGGGTTCGGCCCTGCCAGAATGCCGATTATTTCACCGGCAAGCTTTGTGTTGGCATTGGCGGCACCGCCGTAAAAGCTCTTAGCGTATACGACCTTAACATCAGCTTTTTTTGTTGCCTCGTCTAAAGCGGTATAGGTAACGTCATCGCAGTCGGAGGTAATAAGGGCAAGGGATTTCTGCTCCGGTGCAAGGCCAAGCTCCTTGGCAAGCTCCGGATCTACATTGGGAATTATTTTAGTTGCAAGCACTGCTGCAGGTAATGGATCTCTTTTCATCACTATTCCTCCCTTAAAGTTTCAGGTCAGTCCCGCTGGCCTTTTTCTCCAGCATTGTTTTGATTATCTCAGCTATATGAGCGCCGGCTTCAACAGGAACAGAGCCGGACCTGTGTATGTTGGAAACAACGGTTCTGCGGGCCTCGGGCATACCGACGGTTGCCTTGTAGGCAATGTATGCAGACATGGATTCCGCCGTAATCAGCCCCGGACGCTCGCCTATTAGAACGCAGGTGACGTCAGCTCCGGTTATTTCGGAGATTTGGTCCATAGCGCCCACTCTGCCGTATTTTACGAAGAAGGGGGTGCCCACGTCTATCTTATAGCTCTGAAGCCCCTGAAGGATACCGGGTAGAAGGTCTGATACGTTTGCCGCCACTGCCGCCGAGGACAGTCCGTCGGAAACATAAATCTGGACGGTGGGGTTCTTCTTGCACTTTTCCTTTATGACATCCACTGCCTCATCGGAGAGCTTACGCCCAAGGTCGGGTCTTGTAAGGTATACGTCCTTGTTCTCGCACTGGGTTTGTATTGTGAAAAAGCCCATATTATCAACGAAGTCTTGGTCAACGTCGTTAAATACCGCATCCTGAGCGGCGGAGTGGGCGGCACGGAACTGTAAGGAGGGGTCCGTCTTGTGACGGGCACCGGCCTTGCCTATGGCAAGACGGCAGGGGGCGTATGATTTAAGCTCTGCATATGCCTCCTTGTTCTCGGCATCTTCCACAAGGTACTGGGTTTTTATATCCACTTCGGTTACGTCCGGTATAAAGCCGTCCTCAACAACTGATGTATTTGCCTGCTCAATGGCGGAGGCCACAGCCGAAGCGGCCAAATCCGCACCTGAGCCGGGGGTAATGTTCATTTCTCTTAGAACCTGTTCTATGATGGCCTTAAGATTCTTTTCCATTAATCATAACCTCCTTTCTTATCTGCTCATGAATATGGAAGCGTCGCCTGCTCTGGGTGTCAGCTTGCCATCCTCGGTAATTCCCATCTTTTCAAGCCAGCATTCAAACTCTTTAATCGGGCGCAGGCCGAAAATCTCACGAAGTGAGGCTGGGTCGTGGTAGCTTCCGCACTGATACATCAGCATACAGTCGTCACCCTGAGGAACGCCCATTATGTAGTTGCAGCCGGCGGCAACAAGAAGGGTTGCCAAGTTCTCAATGTCGTTTTGGTCTGCCTTCATGTGGTTTGTGTAGCAAACGTCAACGCCCATGGAGATGCCGGTAAGCTTGCCCATAAAGTGGTCCTCAAGTCCCGCACGGGTAACCTGCTTTGAGTCATAAAGATACTCAGGGCCGATAAAGCCGACAACAGTGTTGAGCATGAAGGGGTCATAGTGCTTTGCAAGACCGTAGCAGCGGGCTTCCAAGGTTACTTGGTCCCAGTCGTTGTGGGCCTCGGAGGATAGCTCTGCTCCCTGCCCTGTTTCAAAATACATGACGTTGGGGCCTACGCTTGTTCCGTGGGTCAGCATCATGTCATGGCCTTCCTGAAGCATTTTGCCGTTAAGGCCAAAGGCTTCGTTGCCCTTCTGGGTGCCGGCGAGAGACTGGAACATAACGTCAATGGGAGCGTTGTATTTTTCCATTGCCTCCATCTGGGTGCTAACGTGGGCAAGAACACAAATCTGGGTGGGAATTTCCCACTTTTGCTTAAACTCGTCAAGAGTTTTCAGTATGCGGGCAACACTTTCGCCAGAGTCGTCAACGGGGTTAACTCCTATAAGTGCGTCGCCGCAGCCAAGGGACAAGCCTTCCATAACAGAGGCCATAATGCCCTTGGGGTCGTCTGTTGTGTGGTTGGGCTGCAGACGGGAGGAGAAAGTCCCTGGAAGCCCCATGGTGGTGTTGCAATGCTTCACAACACGAATTTTCTTTGCCGCATAGATAAGGTCAAGGTTACTCATTAGCTTGCAGACAGCTGCGACAATTTCAGAGGTAATCCCCCGTGAAGCACGGGCAATCATATCGCCTGTGGTTCTCTCGCTTAGCAGCCACTCACGGAATTCCGCCACGGTCATGTGCTTAAATTCGTTGAAAATAGTTTCGTTCACCGCATCCTGAATAATGCGTGTGACCTCGTCCTCCTCATAGGGGACAGCGGGGCAATTTCGGATGTCGTTTAAGCTAAGGTGTGATAAAACAACCTTTGCCGCAACCCTTTCCTCTGCCGTTTCCGCCGCAATTCCGGCCAGCTTGTCTCCGGATTTTTCTTCGTTCGCCTTGGCCATTACTTCACGTATGGATTTAAATTCATAGGTGTGGCCAAAAAGTTTGGTTTTCAGAATCATGCTGCTTTTCACCTCTCATTTAATTATTAGGAATTGAATATAAGTGTTTTTACCACTACCGGAAGAACGCTTCCTGCTCCTATCGGTTCACCCACATCGATGTAATCACCGCCGATTGTGGCTATGCCGTCGATGCAGATCACCTCCTTTTTATTTTGAAGCTTAACTTGGATGGAATGTCCCAGAGCCTTCGCTATGTCGGTTTCTATAACCAAAAGCAGCGGAAACGGGCCGTCTATCACCTCCTGCGCCCCTTGTATTACCGCATCTGCTAAAACCTGAATATCCTTAAAGCTTGTCCTCCCCTCTCCGGAAAAGGCTATGGCCACCTGTTCGGGCTTGCCCTCGGACATATATAGGGGAAGCTGAGCTTTTATGGAAGATATTATGGTGGAGACGGAGGCTTCCTCCTCCTGACTTATCTTGAGGATGGGAATGTTTTTTATAGGAAGCTTTGAGCGGTCATAAACTATGGTGCTGCCGCTAATCTCCGTTGTGTGGGTGCCGGCGCCTACAACAGTTGCTCTTATAGTCTCAGCAGCCTTTAGAAGCTCGGCTTTGTGAAAAGCCTCGTTTCGGCGAATCTCGTCTCCGAGAATAACACCAACATCATCATATCGGAACCAATCTCCGCTGTTTTCTGTGTATACACAGTCTGCAACGCCGCCGGAAAAGGTAAGAGCCTTTATGCCTATATCCTCCGGCAGGGGTTTTCCTTCATTTGTGTAAAGCCCCTTGTGCCGCCCGTCACGGGGTTTAAGAGCCAATGCCTGAGCAAGCTGGTCTGCCATAATCTTGCATATGGCCGAAACCGTCTCCCGCTCTGACCTATCGCCTACTTTAATGTTAATGCCGCTTTCACGAGCCAAATCTTCGATTTTAGGGAAGATATATGTTATGCGGCCATTTTCTGTTTTTATAAGTCTGCCCCCTATGTCAAGGCAGGAGGTTCCTATAAGCCGCCCATTGTCGTATACTCCGATATTTGTGGTACCGCCGCCTACGTCAAGGTTTGCGACCACTCCCCGTCTTTCCTTTGAGTAGCCGTCTGCCCCTGCGCCCCGAGCCGCCAAAACAGACTCAAGGTCTGGTCCTGCGGTTGCAACGACAAAGTCCCCTGCAAGGTCGGATAAGGCCGAGAGAACCTCGTTGGCGTTTTCCTTTCGGGCCGTTTCACCTGTTATGATAACGGCACCTGTGCTCATTTCACTCGGGCTGCGGTTCGCCTTTTTATATTCCCCCAAAACCAACTGCTTTACCTTCTCGGCATCTATTTCTGTGGGAGATTTAAGGGGGGTGTAATAAATCTCACTGCGGTATTCCACGATTTTTTCCACAATATTTATTCTGGGAACCGTAAAGCTTGTGGCCTGATTTTCGATTATTAGGCGGCTGAAAACCAACTGTGTTGTTGATGTTCCTATATCCACACCGACACTTAAGATTTCCTCATGCATTTTATCTTCTCCTAACACTGGATTTTGTCGCAAAAGCAGAGCAAGCCCAGCACAGATTTCTCTGCACTAGGGCTTACGTCGCCTTAGCATTAGCCTGTGTTACGTCACACTGGCTATATCTATCGTTTTGTTGTTAAAGTCGAAGGTAACTGTTGTTCCCTCGGGGCCGGATTCAATATTGAGGTTTCCCCTAAGCTTGTCTTTTACAAGAGAGGTAACTATTGACATCCCCAGACTTTGGCTGGTGTTTTCCACATCAAAGCCCCGTCCGTCATCTGCTACCTTCAAGGTGGAGTTTATATCTCCGGGTATGAGGGTTATTAGAACCTGACCCTCGTCCTGCTCGTCATAGGCATATTTTAATGAGTTTTGCAAAAGCTCCGTTATTATAAGGGCAACGGCCGTGGCAACATCCGAGTCAACCATAAGGTTTTCCCCTTCATATTTGACGGTTACCGCAAAACCGGGCTTTGCGAAATATCTTTGGGTGCTGTTTTTTATAGTGTATATTACTTCGCTGAGGTTTACCTCATCCACGCCGCTTTTCGCCAGCAGCTCATGGGTTGTGGCAATGGACAGAATCCTGTTCATACTCTCGGCGAGAACCCTTCGGGTTTCCTCGTTGTCTGTTCTGCGGGCTTGCAGCCTTAAAAGAGAAGCTATGGTCTGAAGGTTGTTTTTAACCCTGTGGTGCATTTCCTTTATGGCCACAGACTTTAAAACAAGCTGCTTTTCGTTTTCTTTTTTCCAAGTTATGTCCCTGATTATCACAGCGTAATCAACATCCGGCGAGGACATGGCAACACGCTTTACATCCAGATAATATTTGCCCACCATGGTTTCAACAGATGAAAAGTTGCCGTATTCCTCCTTGTCTGCCGGTGGGGGAATAAGCCGGAAATATTCAAAGTTTGCCCCCAGAGGGTCGTGCATATACCCAAGCTTTTTGTAAAGGTTTCTTGCAAGGGTATTTCTGTAGGTTACAATGCCGTTTTTGTCCACTAATATGAGGGCCTCGTCAATGCACTCTGTAAGCCAGCGGCTGTCT
The DNA here is from genome assembly GCA_012728025.1 of Clostridiales bacterium. Taxonomy (GTDB): domain Bacteria; phylum Bacillota; class Clostridia; order Oscillospirales; family Oscillospiraceae; genus UBA2658. The sequence goes on along the minus strand of JAAYFX010000247.1, from coordinate 667 downwards.
GCGCTCATATGGCTTAAAACATTTGCGATTCTCTCATAACCCTCCTCCGAAAAGTGCAGCCTTTCCGAGGTGGGGCGCTTTTCGTCCACCCGTTTTTCACGGATGAGAACGCCTATGACCCGACTGCCGTTTTTTATAGGCTCTACCGACTGGATAACGTGAGTGTTTTCCTGAGTTATGGCCTTCATTTGCTTTGTGGCAACTCCAAGGCTTAAAGAGCGGGCCACGGCAGGCTCATAGTCGGGTTTTGCCAAAAGACCTACCACTGTTTTTTTGTAAGACGAGGGCACCCCGTCGGGCTTTGCCTCGGCAACAACAATTGCGTTACTCGAGTCCCTGCATGGGCAGTCTACAAAAACATCCGCATCCTCAAGGTTTGCTATGGGCTGTAGCACGGCGCTCATGCCCTGTATTGAAACAATCTCCTGCTCGGTAAGGTCGGTGTATTTTTTGCAAAGCTCGTATATGGTATCGCTCATATCTTTTTCTCTTCGGAGCGGACCATAATAATTTCCGCCACCCTTCTCATGGAAAGGGCCTTTTCCAGAGACAGCTTTCTTATATAATCATAGGCTTCCTGCTCACTCATGTTGTTTTCGGCCATTATCCTGCCCTTTGCCTTTTCGATGAGCACACGGTTTTCCAGTCTTTCTGTGACCTTTTTCAT
>JAAYFX010000020.1 GCA_012728025.1 Clostridiales bacterium | reverse complement strand
TCAGGGTCACTTCCGGCAAGGGATTCCGCCTCAAAGCGGTCTATTGTTTCTAGGCCCTGCATGGTTTTCCAGTGAAATTTTACAAGATGTCGCTGGCTTTTATTATTAACCCAAATATATGTGTTGACGCCGAAGCCATCTATCTTACGGTAGTCTTTTATGGTTCCCCTGTCACTATACAGCCATGTTATCATATGCGTCGCCTCGGGAGTCAGGGAATAAAAGTCCCAAAACCGCTCCGGAATCTTGAGATTGCTGTCAGGAGAGGGTTTCAGTGAATGTATTACATCAGGAAACTTTATAGCGTCCCTTATAAAAAACACCGGAAGGTCGTTTCCCACAATATCATATATGCCCTGCCTTGTATAAAACTTTGTGGCAAAGCCCCGAGGGTCCCGCACTGTATCCGCCGAGCCGCTGCCGCCTATAACCGTTGAAAATCGCACCAGCACTGGGGTTTTTCTGCCCGCCGCTTGAAGGAAATCCGCCGAGGTGTATTCAGCCATGCTTTTATAGGCGGCAAAATGCCCCATGGCTCCCGTCCCTTTAGCATGAACCACCCTTTCGGGTATGCGCTCCCTGTCAAAATGCGCTATTTTATCTACGAGATGTATATCCGTCAGCAGAACGCTGCCGCCCCTGCCCACAGTCAGTGAGTTCTGGTCGTTTGGCACGGGGCGTCCAAAGCTATCTGTCATAAAATTTATTTTCTCCGCCGGCGGGGCTTCTGCGGTCTTTTGAGTGCCGGCGGCAGGTGTTTTTATCTCCGAAGTTTGCCGAGGAGCTGCTGCCCTCGGCTGCCATCTTCCGCTTCCATACTTATTCATAGAACCGCTCCTTATTTATAGTGCAACTATAACTATAATATGAAAGAATATAAGAAATGTGAGTTTACTAAGCCTAGTAAAGTTGCTGTAAAAAAACCTTAGCATACTGATTCTTTTAATTTAAAACTTAAATCCACAGACAAAAAATATAAAGTTCTTCTAAAATCCCTCTTTTGAAGTAGGAGTAAAAATTTTCCGGCTTTATACTTGCGTTTTTTTAGCATTTAATGCTATAATGTTTGCTATGTGTGAATGTATAAGAATACGACAAGTTAAGACATCTTCACCTTATATGCGCTATATGCTGTAATTTTTTTAATATCATAAGAGAGTGAGAAAAAATATGATATACATCCCATTATCCTATGTAAAATCCGATATGGTTCTGGCTAAAGATGTGCCTGCTCCCAGCGGCCTTTATGCACTTTTATCTCGGGGACAAATCATGACTCCGGGGATTATTGCAAAGCTTCGCCTCCATGAGATAGACGGGGTTTATGTTGAAAGCGAAATAAGCGAAGATGTTGTGCCGGAGCATCTCATAGAGCCTCACGAGCGCCGCCGCATACTCTCTGATGTACGCACAATTTACAACAGTTTTTTCAATAAGCGCTATATCCAACTCTCGGACCTTGATTCATCAAAAAAGCTTGCCGAGCAGCTTGTTGACACCATTCTTGAAAGAGATGACATACTTCTTGATGTAATCGAAATTAAAAGCTATGATAACTACACCTATTCCCATTGCCTTAACGTGAGTATGCTCAGTGTACTCATTGCCAAGCAGATAGGTTTTTCACATAACCGACTTACCGACATTGCCCTTTGCGGGCTTATGCACGACATTGGGAAAATAGACATCCCCATAAACATTATAAACAAGCCCGGCCCTTTAAGCTATGAGGAATATGAGCTTATAAAAACTCACCCCCAAAACGGGCTGGAGCGTATGCGCAAATGCTATAACATCTCAAGAGAGGTTCTTTCCGGTATTCAGTGCCACCATGAAAAATATTCCGGCGGGGGTTACCCCTACGGCTATAAGGGCGAAAGTATTCCCCTTTTTGCCCGCATACTTGCCATAGCCGATGTATACGACGCTTTGACAAGCCGCAGAAGTTATCGTAAAGCTTGGCTTCCTTGCGAGGCAATACAATACATAATCTCTCAGTCGGATGTGCTGTTTGACCCCAGTCTTGTACAAAGCTTTTTACGCACCGTTTGCGCCTACCCCACAGGCACCATTGTAGAGCTAAGCGACGGTTCTGTGGCCATAGTCTCAAAAAACCATCCGGAAAACGTTTTGCGCCCAACGGTTCGCCTTATAGAATGTAGCGACCTTGGCACAGCGGGTACCGAAATAAACCTTTGCGAAGATACTTCTTATCTGAACATAACCGTAAAAAGCGCCCTTGGTGCTTTTGGGGACGAAATTCGTAGTCTGCCTGACAAGATTTTTAAACACGAGGAAGCAGATAACGCTATCTAAAACAAAAAGCGCCTTCTTTTGAAGGTGCTTTTTATTTTAGATATTTATGGCCTATTTTTTCTTTCAATGAGTTTAATCTTTGTATAAGCGGCAATAATTAAGGTATAAGATATTTTAAGTATTGCGGAGGTTATTATGGATTATATGAAAAACGCCGTACGCAGAACCATAGGTTCTGGTGAGCTTTTGTTCATACGCTGCGATAAGGACGGAAACGAACTTTCGGAAGCAGAGCTTTCAAGGCTTAATTTTACAAACTCCACCATAGAGCGGGTTGTTGGGGCGGCGGCAGAGCGAATTTCTCCGGTTTTTGAGTCTTCCGAGGGCATTTATTCGGACGGCATAATCACTTCATAAAGGCGGTATAAGCGCCATGTCAAAGTCAAAGATGTATAAGACAGCCACGGATAAAGGCGGAATCCTTTCCGTGGCTCTTTATATTCGTGTTTCCACAGACCGTCAGGCAGAGGAGGGCTATTCCGTTGAAATACAAAAGGAAAGACTTATAGCCTATACGAAAACCATGGATGGCCATGTAAACTATGAGTTGTATGTAGATGATGGGTTTTCCGGCGCCAGCTTGGAGCGGCCTGCCATGGAAAAGCTTATAAATGATGCCAAGGAGAAAAAGCTTACCCATATTTGCGTATACAAACTGGACCGTTTAAGCCGCTCTCAAAAGGATACGCTTTTTCTTATAGAGGATGTTTTTCTTCCAAATAATATTGCATTTATCTCCATTCAGGAGAGTTTTAACACCTCCACAGCCTTTGGACGGGCTGTTGTGGGTATACTTTCCGTTTTCGCCCAGTTGGAGAGGGAAAACATTTTTGAGCGTACCCGCAGCGGAATGCAAAAGCGTGTTGAGGCGGGGTTTTGGCCGGGGGGCGGGGGCATCCCCTTCGGCTATGACTATAATCAGGAAAAGGGCATACTGGTGCCTAACGACGACGCTGATATTGTCCGACAGATATATGACCTTTATCTTAAGGGCTATTCCCTGCAAAATATAGCCAACAGGCTGGGTCTGAAATATGAAAAGCTGGCCTCACAAATTCTAAACCGCAAAACCAATATAGGACTTATCGAATATAAGGGCAGGGAATATAAGGGACTTCATGAGCCAATAGTTTCAAAAGAAGTTTTTGATAAGGCCATGGCAATGCAAGCTCAAAGGTCGGAAAGGCGGCTGGTTTCAAAAACCTCCCATCTTTTAACAGGGCTTATATATTGCGGGGTCTGCGGGGCAAAAATGCGTTATCAAAAATGGGGCAAGGCTGGGATTAAGCTTGTTTGCTATTCCCAGCAGATTTCAAAACCCTATCTTGTTCGTGACCCTAACTGTGATAATGAAACGGTTTGGTCAGAGGATATTGAAAAAGCTGTTATATCCGACCTTTTTTCCATGACTGCTCAGGAAATTCAGCCTTCCTCCGGCGAGGAGCTTATATCTGTGTCCGAAACTCTGGAACGTAAAATTAAAACACTTGAGACTAGGCTTCGACGCCTTTACGAGCTTTATGCCGAAGGGGGAAACCGTATTCTTTTAGCCAGCATAGAGGAGCTGACAGATGAAATAAAAGAGCTTGAAAAAAAGGCCGCCGAGGAGCGGGAGAGGGGGCTTTGGAGCGAAAACCTTAAAGCCGCAAAAGACCAGCTTCGCAGTTTGTCTAAGACTTGGGACTTTATGAGTGTTCAGGAAAAGCGTGGGGTCATCATCTCCCTTGTAGATAAAATCACCATTGAACACGGAAAAGTCCTTATAGAATACAGAATTTGATAGGTTTTCTTCTTATTTAAGACAAAATTCCTCTTGTTTCTTGATTTCAACCACCGACAGTCATTCCAATGATAGCGGGAGAGATAAGGCGCTATCTTCGTGATAACAGCTCTGTGCGTGTAAGCCGCAGTATGAGAGATACCGCCTATCAGGTGCTTCAGGTAAAAGAGCGGCTGACAGCCGAGCGCCAGAAGGAGCCGGATATGGAGGAAATCGCAAAGGAATTGGGTATTACAAGACAAGATGTTTACTTCGCTCTGGATGCCATATCAGAGCCGGTTTCCATATATGAGCCGGTGTTTACCGACGGCAGTGAAAGCCTTTGTGTCATGGACCAAATTCGGGATGTGCAAAACACCGATGATTCTTGGATAGAGCAAATAAGTCTTTCCGAAGCCATATCATCTCTTGACCCTCGGGAAAAGCGTATTTTGGCTCTGCGTTTTTACGACGGCAAAACCCAAATGGAGGTTGCCGCCGAGGTAGGCATAAGTCAGGCTCAGGTATCGAGGCTTGAAAAAAACGCTATCGGACAAATCAAAAAAAGTATAAGCTGTGAATAATATATAATCATAAAATAAAAAGGTGTATAAATTTTTCAAAAACTTATCCGCCTTTGTAATAGGACAAGAAG
>JAAYFX010000328.1 GCA_012728025.1 Clostridiales bacterium | reverse complement strand
GAATTTCCAATTGATTTTATGTTTAGATTATATAATGAAAATAATGATATATTATACACAGATAATATAACTAATAATGAGAGTGTGTTTTGGACTAAGGATATAGTACAAATCAATGAAGTTGTTAAAATGGAAATTGAAATATTAAAATGGAATACTCCAAATAGAGTGATTAAAATTATGGAAGTATTTTCATCTATCCAAGAAATTTACGAAGGTGAAGATATAATATCTATAAGTTTGATAGAGGAAAGAGAAACTAGTCAAGGGTCTTTACCAGTTGGAAATATATCATCTAATGAAATTGAAGTGGTATTCAATAATGTAAATAGGGAATTTGATGTTGGTAATGTGGACTCCAATTTATATAGGTTAGTGAAACCTAATAGAAAGATTACTGCTTGGATAGGTGTAGAAAATGAATTAATACCAATAGGGGTGTTTTGGACTAAAGATTGGGATGTTCCAGAAGATGGACTTGTAGCTAAAACTATAGGTAGAGATAGGCTAGATAGACTAAGAGATACTGAATATACTACATCTAAAGTCGAAACTAATAAATCAATATATCAATTAGCAGAAACTATATTAAATGATGCTGGATTAAAAGAAAATCAATATTGGTTAGACGCTGAATTAAAGGATTACACAATACCTTATGCTTACTTCAAGCCAGTATCACATAGAGAGGCACTTAGGCAACTAGCTACAGCCTGTATAGGGCAAGTATATTGTAATAGACAGGGAGTTATAAGGTTTGAAGGTCCTGGTTTCGCCTTGAACAGAATAGATGAAGTTAAAACATTAGCTTTTCTACAAGCAGAACTCCCAACCGAGGTTGAAGTAATTGATAGTTATGGTATATCAGGGGATGATTATTTTAGTAAAGATAATCCCAGTAAACAGTCAGACATAGCTAATCACATAACTATTGAAACACAACCTTTAGAAGTTAAGCCGAACCAAGAATTATATTCGGCTAAAGATTTACTAGCAGTAAGGGGGCTTATGACACAAATGACTATAAATTACAATAGTGTCCCTGCTATTAATGTTAATGTTGAGGTGAGTGGGGATGTCGTTATAGTATCCGAGGAAATCTACTCATGGGGAACAGAACTGTATATATTTGCACCTAATAATAGTGTAAACGATATAACTGTTACTGGCCAACCTTTGGTAGTATCAAATAAGGACAATATAACCGTTAAAGATAGCGAAAGTATAATAGAAAATGGAACTATTAGATATAAATTACCTAACAATCATTTAATACAAAGTAGGGGTATCGCAGAGATAGTGGCAGAAAAATTATTACGATACCACAAAGACCCTAAAAGGGATGTGGAAATTGATTGGAGGGGAAATCCAGCTTTAGAACTAGGGGATATTATAAGAGTCAATGATTATCCTAGGGGAACTAATGAAACTATAGGATATTACTATGTGACGAAACAAGAATTGGAATTTATGGGATATTTAAGGGCAAGTATGGAAGGAAGGAGAGTGTAATTATGAGTTGGAAAGTACCAAAAACGAATTGGAAAGTTGGAGATGTACCCGCTCAAACTGATTTTAACAGAATTGAAGGGAATATAGATTTACTAAGTAGCTATAATAAAGGATATGCAGTGGAGAATGGTACTAATAATTATTCAATAACTTTAAATCCATCTCCAAAAAGTTTATATGCTGGACTTAGAGTTAGTGTCAAAATTACTAATCAAAACACTAGTACAAGCACTTTAAACATCAATGGACTAGGTGCTAAAGTTATTAAAAAAGCTAATGGAAACAATGTGTCGGGAGGTAATTTAAAGTCAAATAGTATTTACACTTTAATATATAATGGGGTAAATTTTATCTTACAGGGTGAAGGGGGTGAAGGTACGGCTCAACCCAATCAAGTTTTAGTAGGGGAAACTTTTACAAATGATAATGATACTTTAATTGGTACAATGCCTCATAATGGTGCAAGGAACGGAACTATAACAACACAAGGTGGACAATTAAGTATACCTGCTGGATACACCACTGGTGGAAATATTAAAGCACAATTTCCTAATTTAACTGCTGGGAATATTAAGGAAGGTGTTAATGTTGGTGGAGTGATGGGTACTCACTTTGATATCGGTGTTCCGAACTACAATCTAACTGGAAATACTATAACTCATTCAGTTACTGTAGGTGCTACGATTGAAGATACTAATGTTGGCAGAACTCAACATGCAAGTGTAGATACTTCAGGGATATATAACATAAGTGCCACAGTTACTCCAAGAACTACTCATGATAACCAAACCCTACGTCTAGTAT
>JAAYFX010000311.1 GCA_012728025.1 Clostridiales bacterium | reverse complement strand
GTATGATGTCCGTGTAATGGATATCATATCATAATTTCAGGTAAGATTACAGGCTTTTCATGCTTGACTTAAAGCGCAGATTATAATGCATGAAAAACCGGCATAGCCAGTGATAAACACCGGACTATGCCGATTTTTGAAGCTAAAGCCTGTCAAACAAGCCTTGGCTTTGCGCTCTTATGCCTTTTGGGCAGCTTTGCGAATGGAGATTTTTTGCTTGCGCTCATCCTCGTATTCTTTGAAGGCTTCGTCTCTGCTGAAAAACTCAATACTTTCAACAAAGTACTTTTTCTTTATATGGATGGCGTCAAACTTGCACTTGGTGGTGCAGACAGCGCAGCCTATGCACTTGTTCGGGTCAACAACAACCGCACCGCAGCCAAGGCAGCGGGCCGTTTCTTTCCGCATCTGCTCCTCGGTAAAGGTAAGACGGTCGTCTAAGAAGCTCTTTGCTTTCTGGCTGTCACGGAGGGGGCGCTGGCGGGGGGTGTTGTCAAATCCGGTGTCGGTGATGGTCTTTTTATCAAGGCATTCCTTATCCAAAGAGGAGAATACACGGCGGTTGCGCCCTATGGTCAGGCTCTGTCCCGGCTGGACAAAGCGATGGATGGAGATGGCACCTTCCTTGCCGGCCGCAATTGCGTCAATGGCAAACTTAGGTCCTGTGTAAACGTCGCCGCCGACGAAAACATCGGGCTGGGCTGTTTGGTAGGTAAGACTGTCAGCCGCGGCGGTGTTGCCACGGCCAAGCTCAACCTTGCTGCCATCCAACAGTCCGCCCCATTCGATGGACTGACCAACGGAAAGGAGAACATAGTCGGCAGCAACGGTGATGGTGGTGTTCTCGTCATATTCCGGAGCAAACTTGCCCTCTGCATCGAACACGGAAACGCACTTTTTAAACTCGACACCTGTGACCTTGCCGTCTTCTACAATAATTTTCTTGGGACCCCAGCCGTTGTTGATTTCTATGCCGTCGGCCCTTGCCTCCTCCTGCTCCTCGGGCAGGGCGGGCATTTCCTTTTCACTTTCCAAGCAATACATCTTGGTGGATTCTGTTTTGTCCATACGCACAGCAGCACGAGCCACGTCTACTGCCACGTTGCCGCCGCCGATGACCACAACATTGCCGGAAACACGAATCTTCTGGCAGAGGTTAACCTTCCGCAGGAAGTCAACACCGGAAATCACGCCTTGGGCATCCTCGCCCTCGATACCAAGCTTACGTCCGCCCTGAGCACCGATGGCAACATAGAAGGCTTCAAAGCCCTCCTTGCGCAGCTCATCCAATGTGATATCCTTACCAACCTCAACGCCGCACTTAAACTCAACGCCCAGTCTGCGGAGAACCTCGATTTCAGCGTTTACAACCTTCTTGTCCAGACGGAAGGAGGGAATTCCGGTAATCATCATGCCGCCGGGCTTTTCTTCCTTTTCAAAAACGGTGACCTTATAACCGTCCTTGGCAAGATAATAGGCACAGGAAAGACCGGCAGGGCCAGAGCCAATGACTGCAATGGATTTTCCGTAATTGTGGAGCTTTTCGGGGATAAACATGCCGTCCATCTTAAGCTCTTGGTCGGCAATAAATTTCTTGATTTCATCAATTGCAATAGGCTCATCAAAGCTGCCTCGGGTACATT
>JAAYFX010000382.1 GCA_012728025.1 Clostridiales bacterium | reverse complement strand
CACGAACGTGACGGCGACGATTATAAAATATGCACATGACGTAGATAGAGACTCAACGCATGTGTATAGTGACATCTGGACGTATTTTTCCGAAGAGCCGGCGTCATTGCCGGTCGTGCGGTGGGCAACGTCACCAAGGAGGGATGCAGTCTGGACGGACTTGGAGAGCGTCCACAACGAGCTGGAGTGGGTGACTGTTGGCGGGGCATCCTACGAAGCATTTCGGACGCGCGTCAAAATTCCGATAGAGATGGCGTCGGCATTTTACCGGGTGTTTGCGGAGGCTCAACAACAACAGGTAGGTGCGTATTTGCCGGTGAGAAACGGGATTAAGGTGGGAGGGCATGAACCGTTAACGCAGGAGTTCGTGATCGGCACAAACGTGATCAAATACGTCGGAGGCGTAAGAGTCCAATGAACGAGTTCCGCCTCGCTTACATCATCATAATGCTTGCCGTGCCGATCTGTGGTGCGGCAATGCTGTTGCGATGGTCGTTGCATCGTTTCGGTAACTGGCTGTCCCCGCTGCTTGTGTGGCAGCGTGTAGCGGTATTGATGGTGATTGCAGCTGTAGTATCGTATGGTGGCAGTAAGCCTCTGCCGCAACCGATACTGGAGATTCTGGTATTGATGCGTGATGGTACACTGAAGGATATTTCGGGCAGGGTGGCTAGTGGGCAACAGGCGCGGGCGATCAGGGATTTTCTCGATCAATCAGGGGCGGCACTCAATGTGGCTGATGGCGTGATTGAACAAGCGCGGCAGGATTGTATTGCGCTTACTAATCAGCTTGCTACCGCGGATTATTCCGTGGCGTACATTTCGCTGGATCTTCCGCGAGGCGTGCCAACTGAACCTAACCACAATATCATGGTATCGTTTGAGAGGGTAGAGCAATCCGGGGATCAACTGACGGCTTACGTATGGTTTTCCGAGGTGCCGGCCACGAATGTGAATGTGCATGTAGAGTACAGTATCGCAGATGGACAATGGAGATTGTTGGCGCCGGTTTCGAACTCTTTCCCGGACACGCAGCCGGTGAACGGGATTGATTGCTACGTTTACGAATACGCCATTCCGCAATCGATTGTCGGCGTGCCGCTGAAGCCGCAATATGAAATAGAGTTTGGTGGATTCGCAGAAGGGCAATGGTTGTCGGTGCCGGAATCAGGCGTCGTGGTCGAAGTCGATGATATATCGTACATGCCATATACCGGATGGGATGAGTTTGCCGACGGGGATGATTTATTGCGTGTCAGATCAGTCGGCGGGATTGCAGTTGAGGCGGTATATAATGGGATAATATATAAGGGCGGATTGACAAAAACACAGGGCGGAAACGAGGGAGTAGAGATATGAAAAAAATGATTTTAGCGATAATGATTGCTGGCGCAGGGGTTGCGCTGATGGCGCAAAAGGTAACGCGCGACAAGGGCGGAGGCCTTGAGCAAATCCTAAAACGCCACAGCATGGCGCGTGTCGAGAAACCGGTAGAAACACGTGTAGAGGACGGTGTAATAGTGCGTGAGTATGCCGACGGGACAATCGAGAAAAGCGCCGTGAGTGTGTTTGCGACGAGTAACGAAATCAAGGCGCAGGTGGAGCGCCTGAAGGAAGATCAGAAAATACTACTGGAGGCAAAAAAAATGATTGCGCGAATGAAGCGGGATGAGACGGAGCGTATGGAGGGCTTGAACGATTCGCAAATTGTTAAAGTTGCCGACGACGTGCTTGCGACGTCCGCTAACGACTCGGCATATGCAGGGGTTATCGGCGCATTGATTGGTGCCGCGGCGGCAGGTAGTGCCGCTGTAGCTATCGGAAAAGAGCCAAAAAAAGACACTGAGAAAGATTTAGTGAAAGGCAAACAACCGTGAAGAACGATATAGAAAAACAGATGGACTGGCTTGTAAACAATGAGCGCAGATCGTGCAGGTGGGTAGCGTATGTGGTAGCGCTGGCATTAGGCATTCTGCTGATGTGTGGTGCGTTGTGCGTGGCAGGGTGTAGCACTCTCACGCAGGACGAGATAGCGCGACTGGACAAAATATTTTGGGAGTGGGTGGAGCGGCAGGAGGCGAAGGGCGAGACTCCGCCTAGCGCGGAGCCGATGCCAGAGACTCCGCCGACGCAAACGCCGCCGGCGACCGATTCCTCTGATGCTGTG
>JAAYFX010000246.1 GCA_012728025.1 Clostridiales bacterium | reverse complement strand
TTTAGCTTTAAACCCAGAAGGTGTTCGCAGATAACACGAAGAAGCCAGCGTGAGGAGGCTGTGTACCAGCTCCAGCCGGCTCTTCCCATACAGTCGGGATTTGCGTACACGTCGGCAGCTATTACATATGGCTCGGCCTCGTATTTCGTGATGGGGTGATTCTCCGGTATTAGGGTTTCTATAAGCTCTAAGGCTTCGTCTTGGCGGCTTTCTTTTATAAGTGCCATAATAAGCCATATTGCCGCATGGGTATACTGGCCGCCGTTTTCTCGAAAACCCGGACCGTAGCTTTGAATATATCCAGGGTTTTTTGATGAATTTTCAAAGGGCGGCTCGAACAGCCGCAGCAGCTTATTTTCAGGTTCATAGAGCCTATCCACCGCCGCTGTCAGAGCGAGACTAACATACAGCTTGTTTGCGTAAGGTGAAAGGGCGGAAAAGCTTTGGGAAACAGAGTCTATACGGCAGGCATCACTCTCAGAGCTGCCAAGGGGGCTGCCATCATCATAATATCCCCGCAGATACCATGAGCCGTCCCACGCCGAGTTTGCGGCATTGCCAAGCTCTTTGGCGGCCTTTTCGTATTTTTCGGCTCCGTCGTTTTTGCCAAGGTTTTTCAACAGCTCTGAAAACCTTTGGGCTGTGTGGGAGAAAAACCAAGTTAGCCATACGCTTTCGCCTTTTCCGGCGGCACCTACGTGGCTCATACCGTCGTTCCAGTCACCGCCGAGAATTTTGAGCAGGCCATGCTCTCCGGTGCCTCTCGACATGACCATATCCAGAGCCTTTTGAGCATGGCTGAGAACGCTGCTATGCTCATCACTGGGGACGGCGGTTTCATAGCGGTCTTGCTCGGTTTCTTCTAGGGGGGGTGAGCATAGCCATGGAACCGAGATTGATAAAATGCTTTCATCACCTGTTTTTTCTACATATTCGCAAAGTGCCCAAGGCAGCCAGACAAGGTCATCTGAGCAACGGGTCCTGACACCTTTTGTACCGGTATCCAGAATGTGCCACCAGTGCATTACATCGCCTTCGAGATATTGGTGGCGGCAGGATTCTATAATCTGGTATTTTGCAGGGGCTTCGTCAAAGAGAATAAGGTTTACTGCATCCTGAAGCTGGTCACGAAAGCCAAAGGCTCCGCCGCTTTGATAAAGTGAGCAGCGTCCCATAATTCGGCAGGCGAGGGTTTGGTACAACAGCCAGCCGTTCACAAGCCTGTCAAGAGCCTTGTTGGGGGTGTTTATTTTTATTGCGGACATAGAGCTTTTCCAGCCTTCCACAGTGTTTTTTAAGGTGTGGAGGGCCGTATCTGTTTCGCATAGGCTTAAAAGCTTTGAAGGCTCGTCACAGCCGCAAACTAAAATGAAGGGGCTTTTTGCCTTGAAGCGCAGACCCAGACATTCCCCGTATTCCAGATTATTTTCCTCTTCACCTTGCAGCCATTGCGGGCGGCTTGTAGTGTAAGAGTTGGGCATTTTACCGGCGCATACATGAAAATCAGCATTGTTAAAAGGTGCGCCAAGGCTGGAGGCTGTGAAAATCCCGTCTTTTTCTTTAACTGAGATGCTTGTATGATTTGAGCCAAGCACAAGGTCGGTATACCAAAGAATTTCACGCTCATCCTCATCCTCCCAAGTGACAATTAGCACTCTTGCATCCGTATCTGGGGGAACAAAGGCTGTGGTTTTGAAGGAGATGCCGTTTATTACCTTGTTCCAACGGGAAAAACCGAAGCCATAGGTCACACTGCAACAGTCATCGTCAGGCGATGCAAAAAGGCTTACGGGAGCATCTGCCAAAACCTGCAAGGTTTCGGTTCCAGCAGTTGTAAGGCTGTCGCATAGCCAAGAGTTTATTGGGTATTCCCGAGCGTTTTTGTACCACATATGGCCTGTTCCGCAATCGGAGGCGAAAAAGCCAAAGCTGCCGTTGGTAAGCATATTGCCCCAAGAGCGGGTTGGCAGGCTGTGGTTTACATAAAATCTAAAACTGTTGTCATCAAGCCACTCATATTCAACATCATTAGAGAGTTTTGATATGGGAGAGGTTGACATAAGGTTTATATCTGGCTTAGTAAAGGCTCGCTGTCTTGGCTGATAGCTGGCATGGAGAACAGCGTCTATTCCTTGGGAGGCATCCAGAATGTGAATGTTTTGCCCGCACTGGGTAACCTTTGCCTTAAAACGGCATAGGGAATCTGTGAGAGGGCGAAGATAGTCTCCGCCTTCTGCTGTAATGAAGGCAAGGTCGAAATGTTGGCCTAGACAGGAGAGAAAGGCCTGCTGCTTTATTAGTTCTTCGGCATCTAAAAGGTCGTCCTCGGTTTTTACCTCGTAACTTATTATGGGAAGGTCACCGGAAATGCCAAATTTCCACAGGCTGCTTTTGGTGTAGCGGCTTGTGCTTTTTTTGATTTCAGGATAGGAGATGGTGCTGAGAAGCTCCATGGCATCTTGGGTTTCGGCTTCTGTAAGCTTTAAACGTGCCGCTGTTTCAGCCGGAAAGGGGGAAACGTTTGCAGCATCGCCTGTGAGCATACGGCAGGCATCGTTATAGGCCCCGTTTTCCGTATCCCCTATGGTGAGGACTATTGTGACAGCGCTATCGCAGCCCTCGGAAATTCTGATGGGCAGCTTTGCGCAAAGCATTGGGTCGGAAAGCCAGCCAAGCTTAGAGGGTAAATTATTTTTAACGGCATCAAGAAGCCCCCCTCTGCCGGGGACAAGGCTGCGGTCGGCACTTGCCTCAATAGGTTCAGAGGCGGCAAGGCACATATATCTTTCGGGATGCCTGCCCCTTGCTAGGCGCTTTAAAATCAGAGTTCCCGCCCGCATTTTTGCATGCATACCCAGCTTGCAGAAAGCAGGGTGGTTTACATAATCATCCATTGAGAGCATAACCGGCTCTAACATTATTAGTAGCTGGCAATTTTGTTCATCCTTGTTAAAAGCGCTGAGGGATATGACACGCTTTTCGCCGTTTGCCGTTGAGGAAACGGAATATATCACCTGCGAGCGGAAGTCCTTTCTCACAGTATTGATTTTTGCGCCGGAAAAGGTGAATTCCCAGTCAGTTTTTATGCTATCGTCCATATTAGGCTCTGGTAGCAGGGGGATAAGCTCATCTCCTCGTATTAGATAAAGGTCTATCCCGTGTCTGTTTGTGAGGGTATCGCTTTGTGAAAGATATGGGCTTATCCCTTTAAAGGAGGGACGTGTCAAACCGCTATCAGTTAACATAACATTATATGAGCCGTTGCTTAAAACACAGCATTCAGGGGCGAGAAAATCTGTGAACTCCCCCCGCCTTTCCCAGTAAATCCCGCTGCTCCTTTGGGGTTTTTCCGGTGCTTTTTGTTCCTTTCGGCGCATTATGGGACCGCCTATGGGAAGCTTTTCATCCAGAAGGCAGCTATGGGCGCTTATGGCGGGGTCCCGCATAAGTCTTTGCGGCATACTGTCTTTGCAAAGGGTGTTTGAGATTGCAACAAGGCTCATTCCCAGATGGTGGGCCATGACACAGCGGACGATTTCACCGCAGCGCTTCTCGCTTCTTTCCGCTGTGAAATCTATGGCTTCCCAGAAACCGTATTTACAGCCTGCCCCACGCTTTTCTAAATCTTTCAGATTTTTTATTGCGGGTTTTACTCCGCAGGGCAGGGTTAGAAAGCTGCTGTATGGCGAAACCACAAGCTCTGTGTTCATCTCACGCTTTAAGGCGAGTGCGGCACAGCCGTGGGCCTTGTATCTGTAATTTAAGGCAGGGTCTAAAGAGAAAAAGGCGCTTTCGGATATGCCCCAAGGCAACTTTAATTTTTTTGTGCGCTCTTTCTGTACGCCAATGCAGAATTTCATACTTTCATACATAAGAGAGCAGGGCTGGCTTTTGAAAAACAGGCGGGGCATAAGGTATTCAAACATACTGCCTGTCCACGAAACCATTCCCCTAAAACCTTTGTATTCGGTTAAAGCACGGCTGAGCCTGCGCCAGTGTCGTCTTGGCAGCTCGCCAGAGGCTATGGCAAGGTAGCTGGCAGTTCTAGCTTCGCTTGCCATAAGGTCGTAATAGCTTCCGGAAAGTTCGTTTTTATCTGTGTCGTAGCCAATGGAAAACAGATGACGGCTCTCGTCGTACAGGGGTAAAAAGGACATGGGAGATAAAAGCTCGTCGCACTGACGGGCGAGAGCTTCGCTGCCGCACTCCAAAAGGCCCTCCCGCAAAATTATAAGGCAGGCGGCAAGGTTTCCGCTGTCTACTGTGGAGACATAGGCGGGGCGCAGGGGCTTTAGGGTTCGGGTGTCATACCAGTTATATAGGTGACCCTTCCACTTTGGCATTCGACGCAGGGTGGAAAGGATGTTTTCTGCAAGACCTAAGGCATTTTCTTTTGGGCAAAGATTAAGGTCTATGGCGGAAAGACAGCAGATAAGGCAAAGACCTATATTTGTAGGGGAAGTTCTATGGGCTATGCCCACGGGGGGCTGCTCCTGCCAGTTATCCGGAGGAAGGAAGTGGTCTGTGGCGGTGCAAAAGTCCTCGAAAAACGACCAGAACTTTTTTGCGGTCTGGATAAGATAGCTTTTATCTTGGGGGGAAATATCCTTTTCCCCTGATAGTTTTTTTGAAAGGTCTATGGCTGCCAAAGGTGACAAAAGCCAGACAAAGCCCGTCGCTTTTCCTATAATGGATGGAGCGAAAAAAAGACAGGCAAGGCCGATAACAAGGCTTGGCCAAAGATTTATAAAAAACCTTAGTTTTCCCTTGCCGCCCCGCTCTAACACCGACGAAGGTGTCCACTCCAAAAGGCGCTTATGGCTTATGAGAAGCCGCCACAGGGCGGTTATTATGGCGCTTATACATATATATGCCTCGTAGGGCAGAAACATAAGCTTTAAAACACTTTGCACAAGGGCTGCCCCCACACCGTGCAAAACACCGCTGTGGCAGCGAACTTCGGCTTGACGTGCGTTTTGGAAAAGGGCGGAAACGGAGCTTGTTACAAGGCGAAGGCAGAGGGCTAAAAGAGTTAGCAAAGCTACTGTGTTCATGGCCTTTCCCGAGAAGAAAAAGGCAGCGAGAAGGGCCAGAAGAAAAAGGGGAGCTGCCATGCTGCGGCGAAGGCTGTCAAAAAGACGGAAGCGGTCTACATCGGAAAGCTTTCGTCCTCGCCTAAATATCCAAGGTGAGTTTTGCCAGTCTCCACGAGTCCAGCGATGCATACGACGGAAATAGGATAAAGGCTCTGAGGGAAAACCGTCGGACAGCTCTGCATCCCCCATGTATCCCCCCCGCAGATATGCCCCCTCCAGAGCATCATGGGAGAGTATTGTGTTTTCGGGGAAACGTGAGTCTAGGCAACTTACAAAGGCTGAGACGTCGATTATGCCTTTTCCGGCAAAGCCGCCATTATCGAAAATGTCCATATAAAGCTCACTGCTATCGCTGCCGTAGGGGTCTATACCTCCGGCACCGGCATAGCATCGGGCAAAACGGCTGGCATTATAGGCAGGAAGCCCTGTGGATATGCGGGGGTGAATGAGGCCGTAGCCGGACTTGACAAGCTTATTTTCTCTATCGACTTCCGGCTTGTTTAAAGGGTGAAGCATAGCTCCTATAAGCTCTCTTGCCGTACCCGAAGTAAGGCGGGTATCCTCATCCAAGGTCAGGATATAGCGCACACCCCGCAGGGATAGAAGACTTCCGGAAAGGCAGAGGATTTCGCTGTCATTACCCTGCAATAAACGAGAAAGCTGGCAGATTGCGCCACGCTTTCGCTCCTTTGCAGTGTAAAGGGAATCGGCCTTGTTATAGCTGCGCTTTCTGGTAAAAAGGAAGAAACCGCCGCCGTATTTTTCGTTGAGGGCAGAAATGGCTCTTTCGCAGGAGCTTATATATTCCTCATCATATTCCGCACTAGGTTCTTTATTGTCGGGAAGGTCGGCAAGGATGGCAAAAAGCAGGTTTTCACCGCAGTCACGGCTGGCAAGGCGGTATTCCTCAAGGCGGCGAGCGAGAGTTTTTCCACTATCAGCGCCGGTTAAAAGTGCGCAGATGGTGCAGATGGTTCTGCCTTCGGGGGGAACCCCTTGGGAAAGCTCCATGCGGGGGATATGCGTGGGTGGGGTTATTCTAAGGAGGACAAAATCCATAAGTGATTTTATAAGCTCATAGACGGGTAAGATAAGAAGAAGGACTGCCGGAATGCTTTTTAAAGCAAAGCCTGCGAAAAGTGAAATAAAAAGTGTGAAGGTCAGAAGGCTTGAGATATAAAGAGAACCATTGCGGATAGGCTTATTTTCACCAAGAGGATTTGTGAAAAGATAATGACCTATATGGGAGGCCTCACCCTGTGCGCCTCTGGCAAGGCGAAGTATGTGTTCTGCCAGATGATGCTCGTTTATATGAAGGCTTTTTGCAAGTTTTTCAAGTTTCCTTTTATAATTTTCACAAGTTTTTTCACTCATTAGGGGATATATGCCGGAAGGGTCGGTTTTAAAAAGGCTTTCGGTTTTATCTATCGACCTGAGAAGCTCTGTAAAGTCAAGGGTTGCCAGTGCCCGAAGGCTTGAAAACAGGCGTTCGGCGGAAAGAGAGCAGGACTCGTCTGCCGAGCCTTTTGAATACAGCTCGGAAAGCTCAACTATGACGGCAAGCTTTAAGCAGGGGATAAGAAGGGAAAGCTCACGGCGGCTTAAGACATACACGCTTTGGCAACCTTCCATGAATAGCTCAATTCTGCGCTGGGTTAGCCTGCCGTCACCGGACTGGATAAGAGAGCGGCAAAGCAGGAAAAGAGCCGCCTGTCCACCACTTGCGGGAAGTTTTTTTATTTGCCTTAAATCAGAGGCGGCGGAAAGACCCTCCCGAACGGCAAGATAATTGTTATCCAAAAGCCATTCCGAAAAGGCGGGGATATTTTCGCCCTTTGCATATTTTTGCTCCAAGAGCCTGTGCTGTCTTTGCAGGCTGCGCAGGCTTTTGTAAATGTTTTTTGCTATTGAACCGCCTTTCACAACACTGCTTATGTTAAGGGTTCTGGCGATGTTCTCGCCATATAATAAAAGACCTGCATCGTCTATACTAAGTCCAATACCGCTATTTTCCATGAATTCAACCTCTTTTCCTATGTGGTAAATAAAAGTTTTTCCAATAGGGCAAAAAATATACCAAGCTGTAAAGTAAAAACCCTTGACATTGGATTTTAAAAAGTGTATTATTCATTGTGTCAAGTATTTTTGCTTTACAGCTTAGGCTGTTATAGCGAAAGGTGGATTTGTATGGACGATAAGACTCTCCATATGACCATGCTTTTGGATTTTTACGGTGAGCTTTTAACGGAAAAACAGCGAAATTTTTTCGAAATGTACTATAATGAGGACCTTTCTCTTGCTGAAATGGCAGAGCTTATGGGAATATCACGGCAGGGAGCCAGAGACCTTATAGTCAGGGCAGAAGCCACCCTTAGGGAAACAGAAGAAAAAATTGGTTTGGTAAAGCGTTATCGGGAGCAAAAAGCCGCAATAAACAGCATGAATGAAAAGCTGGCTGAGCTATCCCGCATAACTGAAGGCAGAGCAAAGGAGCTTGCTTTAAGCATAAAAGACGAGCTTTTAACTATGGAAAATTGACAGTGAGGTAATATATGGCATTTGAAAGCCTTTCTGAAAAACTATCCGTGGCCTTTAAAAAGTTGCGTGGCAAGGGCCGCCTCACAGAGGCGGATATAAAGGAAGCCATGCGTGAGGTTCGTTTGGCACTTTTAGAGGCCGACGTCAGCTTTAAGGTTGTAAAGGATTTTGTAAAAACCGTTAGTGACAGAGCCATTGGGCAGGATGTTCTGGAAAGTCTTACACCTGCACAAATGGTTATAAAGATAGTAAATGAGGAGCTTTGCGCCCTTATGGGCAGTGAAAATGTAAAGCTTAACATATCCTCCCAGAGCCCCAGTGTTGTAATGCTGGTGGGGCTTCAGGGAGCGGGAAAAACCACCAACGGAGCAAAGCTTGCAGGGCTTATGAAAAAGCAGGGTAAACGTCCCCTTCTTGTGGCTTGTGACGTTTACAGACCCGCAGCTATAAAGCAGCTTGAAACTGTTGGAGCCCAGCTTGATATACCTGTTTTCCAAATGGGGCAGGGTGACCCAGTAGAAATAGCCTGTGCCGGAATAGAACACGCAAAACGCCACGGGAACGACCTTGTGTTTTTAGACACAGCCGGAAGGCTCCACATAGACGAAACCTTAATGGATGAGCTTAAAAACATCCGTGAGGCTGTAAATCCAGCGGAGATACTTTTGGTTATTGACGCTATGACAGGTCAGGATGCTGTGAATGCGGCCTCTGCCTTTGATGCCGCCTTAGGCATTGACGGCATAATGCTTACAAAGCTTGATGGTGATGCAAGGGGCGGTGCCGCCCTTTCCGTAAGAGCTGTTACCGGAAAGCCCATTAAATATGCAGGTCTTGGAGAAAAGCTTGATAACATTGAGCCTTTCCATCCCGAGCGAATGGCCTCTCGTATTCTTGGCATGGGATACGTACTGACCCTTATCGAGAAAGCTGAACAGAGCTTTGACGAAAAAAAGGCTATAAAACTGGCAGAGCGCATAAAACAAAATAAATTCACTTTAACGGATTATCTTGAGCAGCTTGAACAGCTTAAGTCCATGGGCAGCATGAAGGACATTGCGGGAATGCTTCCGGGAATTGACGCTAAGGCCCTTTCTGGCGCAAACTTTGACGAAAAGGTTTTTTTAAGAACAGAGGCGATAATAAAGTCCATGACCGAGTATGAAAGGGAAAACCCAGAAGTTTTAAACGGAAGCCGAAAGAAACGCATAGCTGCGGGAAGCGGAACAAGCGTTGTGGACGTTAATCGCATGATTAAGCAATACGATATGATGAAGTCCATGACAAAGCAGATGATGGGCGGAAAAAAGGGTAAGCACGGCGGCATGATGGGTATGACCGGACTTCCTGGTATGGGCGGAAAAATGCCCTTTAAGTTTTAAATGTTACAAGTTTGCACCGCCGCATCGGCGTTTGCACATATAAACTAAAATGGAGGTGAATATATATGGTCAAGATTAGACTTCGCAGAATGGGAGCAAAGAAGAATCCTTATTACAGAATTATCGTTGCGGATTCCCGCAGCCCCAGAGACGGCAAGTTTATCGAGGAAATCGGCACCTATGATCCGCTCACAACTCCTGTTGGCGTTACAGTTAACAGCGAGCGCGCAAAATACTGGATCTCCAACGGCGCTCAGCCCACGGAGACCGTGAGGTCTTTGCTGAAAAAAGCAGAGGTGCTTTAAGGAGATATCGCAGGCATGAAAGAACTCTTAACCTACATCGCGAAAAGCCTCGTGGACAACCCCGACGAGGTAAATATCGTCGAAAGGGAAAATGAGGCGGAAACTGTTTTTGAGGTGCGTGTTGCCGACGGCGACATGGGTAAAATAATCGGCCGTCAGGGCAGGATAGTCAAAGAAATCCGTATACTGATGCGGGCGGTAGCTCAAAGACAGGGGAAAAAGGTATCCGTGGAAATCATGGACTAAGGCGCTCTAAGGGGGATTTTGTTCCCCCTTAGACGTTTTTATTTTATTGGATTATTTAAAGGCTTAAGATAACTTATCCTAATGGGAGATTATTTATGAAGAAATATCTTGAAGCGGGGAAAGTTGTAAATACCCACGGCATAAAGGGCGAAGTTAAAATTCAGCCTTGGGCAGACGACGCACAATTTTTAAACGGATTCAAGTTTTTGTATATAGACGGCAGGGCGGTAAAACTTATTTCCGGAAGGGTTCATAAGAATTTTCTTATAGCCCAGCTGGAGGGAGTTTCAACTGTTAATGATGCTATGGTTTTGAAAAACAAAGTTGTATCCATAGACAGAAGTGAGGCAAAGCTTCCCAAGGACAGGTTTTTTCTTGCTGACTTAATCGGCGCTAAGGTATGCACTGAAACGGGAGAAGAACTTGGGACTTTAACAGATGTTTTGGAGCTGCCTTCAAGCAATGTTTATGTGGTTACGGGGAAAAGGGAAATTCTTATCCCTGCTGTGCCGGAGTTTATAATAAACACTGATATTTCCGGAGGTCTTGTAACTGTTCGCCTGATTGAAGGGATGTGAGTTGTAGGATATGGATGAATATATCAGCGATGAGAGCGTAAGGAGCAAAGATGAGAAAAAACCTCTTTTGCGCATAGATATCATGACTCTTTTCCCCGATTCCATGAGGGCTGTTCTTGGGGAAAGCATAC
>JAAYFX010000381.1 GCA_012728025.1 Clostridiales bacterium | reverse complement strand
GCATTACAAGTGGCACTAACCAAGGCTGAAGCCGAAGCAGCGGCGGCAGCAGAAGCTATTGCAGCAGAACACCAGCAGCAGATTGATGAATTGTGCAGTGAGGTTGACCGTCACGAAGCGGATGCAGCGGATAAAGCCCAAGCTATTACAAAGATGCAGGGTGATATTGTAGGGCTGGGTGAGCGCGTCAGTAAGAAGATTGATGAATTGGAATTGGCAACAGCACAAATTAAAGAGATGGAAAGACAGCTAAAAGACAAAGATGCAGTAATCGGTGAGCTAAATAAAACAACCGAAGCAGCCAATGCCAAAATCGAAAAGCTTGCTGCTGAATCGGCTACTGCAACAGCAACAACGGCAGCAGCAGAAAAGGCCCTGGATGCAGCAATTAAAAATTCAGACAAACTACAGGAAGATAATACTAAAGCGGTGGAGCGAGCAGCAAAAGCGGAAGGTCGCATTGCAGAACTTGAAAAGCAGCTTAAAGCAATTGCCGATGCAGCAAAAACCGAAGCAAAGCAGAAATAAGTAAAGGGGCATAAGCCCCTTTTTTAGACTTCAAAAAAAGAGAAAAAGCAATGAACGCAAAACTTCAAAAAATGCTAGACCAGCTAAACGCTTTGTCTAATGATGAACATGCTCATTTGATGGAAACGAACGACGCGAAATTTGTAGCAGAAAAGGATTCAGGCTTCCAATGGCAAACAGAATATTACAAGCTCATCGAGGAAAACAACTTAACTTGGGCAGAAAAGGAAGTTGCCGAAAAGCTGAATTTACGGAATTACAAACTCGTACCAAAAACAGACGCTGACTATGCCGAATACGCTGGTGACGACATCTGGAACGATGGAGATTCGCCCTACTTCGTTTTTTGGAAAGACAATTGGACAGACGAGGACTAGAGACATGGGCATAACTGACAAAGATGCCCAACGGTGGCAGCAGTTAATAAAAAAAACAAAGGGGATTTAAGCCCCTTTTTTATGCAAGTGATTAAGTTCGCGCACTACCGAACTTATTTTTAACAGCATCAAATACAGCGTCTTTTGATGATTGCGTTTGCAGTGTTTGCTGTACTGTTTGCTGTTGTGGTAATGCGTCTGCCAGCAATTCTAAGTCATCAGCACTTGCTTTAGCCTTAATCAATGCAAGCAGTTGACCAGCAAGCGCATTGTTCTCATTCATGGCTGCTAGCACGATACCGCCGACAATGTATTTTTGTCGCGCTTTCAATTTGCGTGTTGCTGCACTCGCTTTCGCTGCTTCTGCGCGAATTTGCTTGTCTAGCTTCTCGCGCTGCATTTTCAATTTATCGAGCTTCGTTTGCTGTGTCGTCATTGCTAAAACCTCAATTCAGTTGTGTGCTTGTCATTATAGCAACAACTCGAATACTTGCGATTGCAAGTAGCTAAAATCAAAGTCAAAACCACGCTATAGCTAATCAAACAAGCAGCACAAGAAGCGGCACAAGTGAATGTGCTCGCTGCTGCTGTTTTCATTGCGCGAATAGCGTAATGCTCGAGATAAGAGTTTCGCACTTCGTGGAAACTCTATCTTTCGTCCTGCGGAGCTAAAACCCTGCAACCATAAAGCCTACAGACTGAACCCTTAAGCCTAGCACTTGTGCTTATACTGTATTGCATACAGCAAGCAAAAAAGGTGCTAATGCTAATGTCAAAAAATCCAAAAACCACGGCTTACGTGCGTGTCACCGCAGGCCAAAAAAGCAAAGGCCACACTGCTAGTCAAAAAATTGATTACATCCTACGCCAAGGCGATTTTAAAAAGAAAGATGGCCTAGTTGCCAGTGGTGCTGGACACCTGCCCCCGGGCTTTGACCATCACCGCCAGTATTGGCAAATGACCGATGAACACGAACGCGCTAACAGCGTTGCCTTTAGAGAATTTCTGATTGATCTACCCGATCATCTACCAATGCAAGAAGCCATTGAACTGGCAGAAGATGCAGCGGCGGAAATAAGCCGCAACCCTGAAAACGGGGCGCTACTTACTTACCAGTATGCCGTACATGCCGACCCTAAAACGGGTTATGGCCGTCATTTGCATTTAGTCATTTCCGAACGTGAGCAAGACGGCTTAAACCGCGAACCTGAGCTATTTTTTAAAAGGCAAAACAAAAAAGAACCCAATAAAGGTGGAGCACCTAAGCTAGCAAACAATGTAAGTGCTTTAAAGAATAGAACTGACTTAGTAAAAGATTATGTTGCTAATGTAATT
>JAAYFX010000245.1 GCA_012728025.1 Clostridiales bacterium | reverse complement strand
TTTGTGTTGCGCCTTGCCGCATTAAAGCCGCTTGGGGCAACAAGAGCCTGAATTTCCGCCAAAATTGGTCTTGTCCCCTCCATAACACAGGTTACGCAGGTTCCAGGGCAGTTTTCCGGTCTGCCGGACAAAAGCGCTTCGGAAGGGTTTAAAACCTCCCTTAAGCCTTTTTCAGCCATTTCAAAAACACCTATCTCATTGGTTGAGCCAAAGCGGTTTTTGGCAGCCCGAAGTATACGATAGCTAAGGCTGCGCTCACCCTCAAAGTATAAAACGCAGTCCACCATATGCTCTAAAACCTTGGGGCCGGCTATTGCCCCTTCTTTGTTCACATGGCCAACAACGAAAATAGTAAGCCCCATACTTTTCGCCAGTTGCATTAAAGCCACGGTGCAGTCTTTAACCTGTGAAATGCTGCCGGGGCTTGCGGAAAGCTCCGGATTATATAAGGTTTGTATGGAATCGATTATAAGTATATCCGGCTTTATTTCGCCCACCGCCTGCAAGGTGTCGTTAAGGTCGGTTTCCGCCAGAACATAAAGCCCTTCTCCGGATACGCCCAGTCTGTCCGCCCTCATTTTAAGCTGACGACGGCTTTCCTCTCCCGTTACATAAAGGATTTTTTCCTTTTCTGTCACCATGCCGCAAAGCTGAAGCAAAAGGGTGGACTTTCCTATGCCCGGAGCGCCGCCCACCAGAACCAGAGAGCCACGTACGGCCCCGCCTCCCAAAACTCGGTTAAACTCCGAAAGCCCCGTAGAAAAACGTATTTCATCACCAGCCGAAATCTCGTTTAAAAGCTGGGCGGAGGCTTCTCCCCCTTTAGCAACAGTTTGGCGCACTCCCCCTTTAACCTTAATCTCGGAAGGAGCTTCCGTAATTGTATTCCACGCCCCGCAGGAAACGCAGCGCCCCGTCCATTTGGGGGTTTCATATCCGCAATCTGTGCAGAAAAAGCTGGTTTTTCCCTTCATGTTTCACCTCTTATGCAATATCCTCGTCCAAAAACTGGCCATAAGCGCAGATAAGCGCCGTTGCAATCTTAAGCCTATAACTATCCGTACCCAAAAGCTTTGATTCCTCATGGTTTGATAAAAAACCGCACTCCACCAAAACTGCCGGACAATCTATGCTTCGCATGAGGAAAATGTTATCCGCCACAGGCACGGAAAGCCGCCTGTTTTCAGGATACACAGCAGCATCCATGCAACTTTGAGCAAAAAAACCAAGTCTTTGTGATGTTTCGCCCTTGGAATAAAAAGATTGGGGGCCACGGGCCTTGGAGCTGGGAAAGCAGTTTTGATGAACACTTATTACAACAGCGTTTTCAACAGAGCTTATAAGCTCTACCCTTGTCTCTTGGTCGTGGCGCTTGCGCTTTGCAACGGTATTTGCCGTTTCCGGATATTCAAGTTCCTCAGTTTCACGAGTCATCATAGAGGGAAAACCTAAAAATCCCGCCAGCGCCGACATTTTAAGCCCAATATCAAGGTTTATAACGCTCTCACGCACTCCCTCTCGGGAGATGGCACCTCCATCCTCACCACCGTGCCCTGGGTCTATCACAAGAACAGGCATATGCTCCCTTGCCCTTGAAGCTGAAATATAGGCTAAATCCGTATTGCTTCCGCTTATAAAAAAGATAGCGGTTATCAAAATTAAAAGCACCACAATAAAAAACAAAGCCTTATCAAGTCTAATCACAGCAAACACAATATCACCTCCCTTCCGCTATATTATGAAGGGAGCAAGTCCGCTATGACCCAATGGTGCTAACTTGTCTTTCAAAATTTAATCTTGAGTTTTAATTTTAAAATTTTTATACTCTGTTTATACCTTAAGCTCGGCACTTTCGGTTTTTAGTCTGTCGGTATAGCGGGAAAGCACCGGCCTTACCTCAAATTCCAAAAACTCTTCAACCTGTTCCGGCGCTCTGCCAATGTACTCCGAAGGGTTCATTCTGGCCTTAATTTCAGCTTCGCTAAGGGAAAATAAGGGGTCTGCTGCAATTCTTGAAACAAGGTCATTTGGCATCCCCTGCTCCTTAACAACCGCCCCTGCGGCAACAGAGTGTATTCGAATGCGCTCGTGGAGCTGTTGTCTATCTCCGCCTTTTTTAACTGCCTCCATCATGATGTTTTCTGTGGCCATGAAAGGAAGCTCCTCCATCACGTGCTTTTCAATGACCTTTTCATAAACCTTTATGCCGGAAGCCACATTTAGATATATATTTAAAATAGCATCAGTGGCCAAAAAAGCCTCCGGAACAGAAATGCGCTTATTGGCAGAGTCGTCCAAAGTGCGCTCAAACCACTGGTTATATGAGGTCATGGCGGCATTTTGATAGTCTGCAATAACATAGCGGGCTAGGGAGCATATGCGCTCGCTTCGCATGGGGTTTCGCTTATATGGCATGGCAGACGAGCCTATTTGTTTTGTTTCAAAAGGCTCCTCCAGCTCCTTAAGGTGGGATAAAAGGCGCATATCCGTTGCAAATTTTCCTGCGCTCTGGGCAATGCCGGAAAGAGTGGAAAGAACCCCTGCGTCCACCTTGCGGGAATAGGTCTGTCCGGAAACGGGAACACAAGAGGAGAAGCCCATTTCCTCTGCAACAAGGCGCTCTAGCTCTTTGCATTTTTCGTGGTCGCCGTCAAAGAGGGCAAGAAAGCTTGCCTGAGTGCCCGTTGTCCCCTTAGAGCCTAAAAGCTTTAGGCTGTCTATCCTATACTCCAGTTCCTCCAAATCCAGCATAAGTTCATAAATCCAAAGGCTGGCTCTTTTTCCAACGGTGGTAAGCTGGGCCGGCTGAAAATGCGTAAAGCCCAGTGTGGGCACACTTTTATACCTATCCGCAAAATCCGATAGCTCCGAAATAATCTTCACAATAAGGGTTCTTATAAGCTCCAGACCCTCACGCATCAGTATAATGTCTGTATTGTCTCCAACATAACAACTGGTAGCCCCAAGATGAATAATCGGCATCGCCTTAGGGCATTGTTTTCCAAAGGCATGGACATGGGCCATAACATCATGGCGGAGCTTTTTTTCCTCCTTGGCGGCATATTCATAGTCTATGCTGCCAATGTTTTCTTCCATCTCGTCTATTTGCTCCTGTGTTATGGGAAGACCAAGCTTCATCTCGGCTCTTGCAAGGGCAATCCAAAGCCTGTGCCAAGTTGTAAACTTCTTATCCGGAGAAAAAATATATTCATTTCATCGCTGGCATAGCGGGAGCATAAGGGATTTTCATAGGTGTTTTTCATTTAAAGACCGCCCTTTCCGAAAAAAGCGGAGAGGGAAAATGCCTCTCCGCATTTAATATTCTATGATTGCAGGAAATTTTCCAGCCTGTTTAAGCCCTCACGAATGCTTTCCATAGAGGCGGCATAGGTCCAGCGGACAAAGCCAGGGGCGCCAAAGCCCGAGCAGGCAACAAGAGCCACAAGCCCCTTTTCAAGAAAGGTGACGGCAAAATCATCGTCGTTTTGAATTAACCTTCCGGCTATGGTTTTTCCGATGAGCTTTTCAATGTTCATCATGACATAAAAGGCTCCGTCCGGATTTATGCAGCTTACATCGGGAATTTCATTTATGCGCTTTACTATATAGTTTCGCCTCACCTCAAAAACCTTGCGCATGGACTCAATGCCATCCTGAGGTCCTTGCAGGGCCTCAATAGCCGCAATTTGGTTCATAGTGCCGGGGGCACCTGTGGAGTGACTTAAAAAGCTTGCCATAATTTTTGAAATTTCGGGACTGGCAGCGGCATAGCCTATTCTCCAGCCTGTCATAGCGTAGGACTTTGAAACTCCGGTTACAAGGATGGTGCGCTCATAAGCATCCGGAGATATGGCCGCAAAGCTTAAGAATTGTTTGTCATCATAGACAAGTCCACTGTAAATTTCGTCGGAAATTACATAAAGGTCGTGCTTTTTGCAAATTTCCGCTATATCGAAAAGCTCTTGAGGAGTGTAAAGCATACCTGTGGGATTTGAGGGGTTATTGAGCATCAAAGCCTTTGTTTTATCGCTTATGGCGGCCTCAAGCTGTTCGGGCTTTATTTTAAAACCGTCTTTTTCCCCTGCGTGTATGACAATGGGGATGCCCCCTGCCATTTTAATCATTTCATAATAGCTGACCCAGTAAGGTGCTGGAAGTATAACCTCATCGCCGGCGTTTACAAGTGCCAGAAGGGCCGCAAAAACACTGTGCTTTGCTCCGCTGGCAACGGTTATTTGAGTGAAATCATAATCAAGCTCATAATCCAGCTTCAGCCTTGTGGCGACAGCCTTTCGCAAATCTGGCAGACCTGCCGCCGGTGTATACTTTGTTTTTCCGGCGTTAATCGCCTCTATTGCCGCCGTCTTTATATTATCCGGTGTGTCAAAATCCGGCTCGCCGGTTCCAAATCCTATAACATCATGACCGTCGACACGCATCTGCTTTGCCAGCGAATCAACCGCCAGAGTGGTTGAGGCTTTTACAGCGGATGCAATTTTTGAAAGCTCTTTCATTTAATTACGCTCCTGTCTTGCTTACAATATGTGAAAAAGATAATGTCGCATAAAATTTATTATATTACCATTTAAATGGTTTTGCAAGTGCAAGGGGATAAATCCTTTATATATGTACTGCGTTTATATTTCCATATTAGCTCCAAAGTCTATACCCAGCTTATACAAAACGGCTTTAAAGCAAAAACAGCTTTAAAATAAGAAGCCCCAAAGGATATGAAATAAGATTGGCAGTAAAAGAAAGCAAAAATGGTTTTTCGGTGGTCTTGCTCCAATATTTATAGATATTCCCCTCAAGGATAATTATGAGAGCACCCATAAGAATAAGGGAAATAGCTGAAAAAAAGCCTCCCGTTAAGCCGCTTATATTATACGCTAGGATAAGTGGCGGCGTCATGAGAGCGTTTGAAATTACGATAAACGCCATATCAGCCTTGGCTCTAAGCTTGAATAAAAGGGCTGTTAAAACGCCAATTAAGGTTTTGGCGGCAAATAAAATCAGTAGCATTTCAAGGAGAGAAAATTTCATTTACCTGCTCCTTTGCTCCAAGCTACCCGTTTTTTTATGAAGGGAAAAAGAAAATAGACCGAGAATGGCGGCAGCGGCAAGCCAAAAAGTTGCAATTACAACAGCGCAATGCATAAAAAAATCGGCAGGCAGTATGTTTATAATTTCGTCAACATCAGGGTCAAATATCCATGTGTCCCCTTTAAAGAAGAAGGCATGAAAACGATTAAAAACCAAATCGAAATTTACAAGTATGGCCGATATAAACACAGCGGGGATTAAAAATGTTACAGTGACACCAAGGCTTAAAATTTTTGGATTATTCAGCTTTTTTCTCATGACTGCAAATAAAATGCCAAGGCCGGAAACCGTACCTAATATATAGACAGCATTAAAAATAAGCTTGCAGTCATAAAAGTGTGAAGCGCCTGTCTCGGAATATTTAAGGCTGGGTAGATGAAATTCTCCAGAGCTGAAAGGGGATAAAAACTTTGTTGCCGCCTTATAATTATCCAATAGCTCCTCCCTTGATAATCCGGAGCTTTCCGAGATATTAAGAGTTTTTATATCTCTTGTGTAGGGAAAGTTGCTGGCGTGGATAAAGCCTAATCCCAGAGAAGTTGAAAGGAAAAGGGAGAGGATTCCCAAAGCCAGTCCCTTTGTAAAAACCAGAGCTTTTGTTTTATTCATTTAAGGCTCCTTTAAAAACCCCTGCATATTTGGGTCTTTCATCGGTGAAAATGTCGCCGCCGTGGCAGTCTGTTGCTACTATAAGAGGAAGGTCTTGAACCACAAGCTTTTTAACGGACTCGCAGCCTAATTCGGGAAAGGCAATTTCCTCGGCACTTATAACATGGCTTGCCATAAGAGCACCGGCACCGCCCACAGCGCAAAAGTATATGGCCTTGTTTTTAACAATAGACCTTCGCACATCAAGGCTGCGCTCCCCTTTTCCGATTATGGCGGAAAGGCCCAAATCAAGAAGCCTTGGCGTATATTTATCCATGCGCCCCGAGGTTGTCGGCCCGCAGGAACCAACAGGCCGGCCATTTTGTGCAGGGCTTGGCCCTGTATAGTAAATGATAGCTCCGGAGAGTGCAAAAGGAAGGCCCTCCCCTCTATCCAAAAGCTCAAAAATTCTTTTGTGGGCAGCATCCCTTGCTGTATACACAGTTCCGGAAAGCAGTATTCGCTCGCCGGTTTTAAGGGTTTCTTTGAAGTTATTCAGCTCACTTACATCTATCTTCAGCATGATTTTTCCTCATTCCGGCAAAAGCACAAAGAAAGTTGCCCGCCGTCTTTTGTGTTTTATAATTCTTACAGCGCTGATTATAGCATAAAAAACGGACAGCGTAAATCGCTGTCCGTTAAATACAAAAACTTTTAAGCCTTAAGGGCTTCTTTCGCCTTCTCGGTGAGGGCGGTAAAGGCGGCGGGGTCATGGATGGCAGTTTCGGAAAGCATCTTGCGGTTCATATCGATTCCGGAAAGCTTAAGCCCGTGCATGAAGGTGGAATAATTCATTCCATTCATTTTGCAGGCAGCGCTGATGCGTGTAATCCAAAGCTTACGAAAATCTCTTTTCTTCTGCTTACGTCCAACGTAGGAGTAGGTGAGAGATTTCATAACTGCCTGATTTGCCATCTTGTAGTTGGTGGATTTTGTTCCCCAATATCCCTTGGCCATACCGATGACCTTATTTCTTCTTTTACGCGTTGTTGTCGCGCCTTTAACTCTAGCCATTGGAAAGACCCTCCTTATTTATAGGGAATCATGCGCTTTATCGCAGACTCGTTTGTTGCATCGGCATAAGTGCCCTGACGGAGACGCCTTTTAACTTTTGTGGTCTTGCCATGACCGTTAAGAAGGTGAGATTTATAAGCACGTGAGCGCTTGATTTTTCCATTTTTAGTAACGCTAAAACTTTTTTTAGCGCCACTATGCGTTTTAAGTTTTGGCATAACGGTTTCTCCTTTTATGTGTGGTTACTTGTTAGTTGGGGTGACTCTGGGGGACAAAAACAACATCATGTTTCTGCCCTCAAGTTTTGGCTCCCTATCAAGTGTGCCTACCTCTTCGCATTTTTCTGCAAAATCCCGAAGTAGCTTTTCTCCAAGATTTGTGTGAGCCATTTCCCTGCCCCTAAAGCGCACAGCCACCTTTACACGGTCGCCCTCAGCCAAGAACTTCTGAGCATTTTTAAGCTTTACGTTGAAGTCGTTTTCACCTATACTAGGGGACATACGAATTTCCTTAACCTCAACTACGTGCTGGCTCTTTCTGGCTTCCTTCTCCTTTTTGGACTGTTCAAAGCGGAATTTTCCATAGTCCATAACTTTACAAACAGGGGGATTGGCACCGGGGGAAATCTTAACAAGGTCAAGATCTTTAGCGATGGCAACATCCATGGCTGCCTGAGAAGACATTATTCCAAGCTGTTCTCCGGTTTCACTGATAAGACGCACTTCTTTGTCGAGGATATCCTCGTTGATTTGATGAGCCAAGTTTGCGATATTAAAACACCTCCAAGCAATAATCGACAGGGCAAAAGCCCTAAAAAAACAATAAAGCGGATGCATAGGCATCCGCAAATAGGCACAAAATCAGCCCAAATGGGCTGTAAATGAACTATCAACCTTTGACACCTGTGTGCAAAGGTGAGGACGGATACCAGCCGAACCTACTTTGTTTTACCTGAGTAACTATATCATAAAAATGTGACACTGTCAAGCAGCTTTTAAATTTCTATTTTTAAACACCTAATAATTTAAAGGACTAAAGGATTAATGATAACTTTGCACCTGAGAACCGCTTTACCGCTTTACAAAAGCAGTCCATACATTTATACTTAATTAATAAAGTATAGTTAAAGACCGGATATGGAGGTAATGATGAGCAAGGTTTTGTATAACAGCCGCAGCGAGCTTGATAAGCTGCCCTTTGGCGCCGTTGCCAATGATGAAAAAATACGCTTTGGAATAAGAGTATGCAATAGCTGCGATGCCCAAGCTGTAAGTCTTGTTTTTCAAAGAGATGAAAACGGCGAGGAAATCCGCTTTGACCTTAAGCCTGTCTGGCAGTATAAGGGCTATACCCGCTTTGAGGAAAGTTTGAGCCTTAAAACCCCTGATTTATATTGGTACCATTTTGAGCTTGTTTGCAGTGGTGAAACCCGCCTTATAGGCAAAACCAAGGACGGGGCGGGGTTTTTGTCCTCATCGCCTGAAAAGTTTCAGCTCAGCGTTTACGATAAAGATTATAAAACTCCCCAGTGGATAAAGGGCGGGTTGTTTTACCACATCTTTGTTGACAGGTTTAGAAAAAAGGGTGATAGTCCCTTAAAGCCAACCGCTGTTATGCGTGATGACTGGGGCGGTGTTCCCCATTTCTTGCCTGACAAAAATGGTGAAATATTAAATAACGACTTTTTCGGCGGAAACCTTGAGGGCATAATAGAAAAGCTCCCCTATTTTCAAAAACTTGGGGTGAGCTGTCTGTACCTAAGTCCAATTTTCGAGGCCGCCTCAAATCATAAATATGACACTGGGGACTATATGAAAATAGACCCCTCCTTTGGAAACGATGATACCCTCCGAAAGCTCTGCTCCGAAGCAAAGAAATACGGCATTCGTGTAATTTTAGACGGGGTGTTTAACCACACCGGCTCTGACTCCCGATATTTTAACCGCAATGGCAGCTATGGCGAGCTTGGGGCATATCAGTCTAAGGACTCAAAGTACTACGACTGGTATAGCTTTACGGAGTTTCCCGATAAATATGAGTCGTGGTGGGGCATAAAAACCCTTCCTCAGGTTCGTGAGGAAAACCCCAGTTTTTTAAACTACATCTGTGGCGAAAAGGGAGTTTTGGAAAAATGGATGAGCTTAGGCGCCGCCGGCTGGAGGCTGGATGTGGCCGACGAGCTTCCCGACATATTTTTAGAAAAACTTCGTGAAAGGGTCAAGGCTGAAGACGAGGAAGCCTTGGTAATAGGCGAAGTTTGGGAGGATGCTTCAAAAAAGCTTGCCTATGGGAAAAGGCGGCGCTATTTTCAGGGTGCCCAGCTTGACAGCGTTATGAACTATCCATTTAAAAATGCAATAATTAATTTTATAAAAGGCGGCAACGCCGAAGTTTTTCAGGAAACTGTGGAATCCATCTGTGAAAACTATCCAAAGCCCTCGCTGGATTGCCTGATGAACGGACTGGGAACCCACGACACCGCAAGAATTCTTACGGTTTTATCCGGCAAGGAATACCCAAGCCGAGAGGAAAGAGCCGCAGCCCTTTTTTCAGACGGTGAATTGCAAAACGCAAAAGAGCTTTTGCGTCTTGCCTCATTTTTACAATTTACTCTGCCGGGGGTGCCCTGTATCTACTACGGTGATGAGGTCGGGCTTTATGGCTATGAGGACCCCTTCAACCGCCGTTGCTACCCTTGGGGAAATGAGGACACAGAGCTTTTGAGTTGGTATGAAAGGCTCTCTGGAGCAAGGCACTCCTGCCCTGCCTTTGCCGGCGGCGAATATAAAACTTTGAAAGCAAAAGACAGTGTTTTTATCTTCCTGCGTGAAAATGGCAGCAAAAAGGCTCTTTGTGCCATGAATATGGGAGCTGGCGATTTAATCCTTGAAACCGCTGAACACGACAGATTTTTAATCGGGCATAACTGCCTTGAAAACAGCGGCAGAATAACTATAAATCCCCGTGGCTGTGCCCTTTTGGAGCAAAAAAGTCTTTAAATTTCATGCTCGGCCTTTGTTTCGCAGTAAACACAGCGATAAATACCATTTTCCCTATCCGACAACTCAAAAACGTGCGAAAGCTCCTGCTCAATGGATGTTATGCAGCGGGGGTTTTTGCATTTTATAACGCCGGATACCCTCTCTGGCAACTCCAGTTGTCTTTTTTGGCAAATTTGTCCGTCCCGCACTATATTAACTGTAATGCCAGGGTCGATATAGCCCAGAACATCTAAATTAATATCTATTTCCGAGTCAATTTTTATTATATCCTTGCGACCTCCCCTGCGGCTTACGGCATTTTTTATTATTGCCACCGAACAGTCCAGCTTTGACAATTCGAGGATACGGTAAATCTCCATGCTCTTGCCAGAGGTGATATGGTCAAGTACTATTCCGTTTTTTATAGAGTCAATAGTCATATTATGTAAACCTCCCTCAGAGCTTATTCAATTCCAAGAAGCATTAGGATAAGCGCCATGCGCATATACTTTCCGTTTCTCACCTGCTCGAAATAGCAGGCTCTTTCATCCTCGTCCACTGCTCTTTCAATTTCGTTGACTCTGGGCAGGGGATGCATTATAACAAGCTCGTCCTTCGCTGACATAAGTTTATCCGCCGTAAGTATAAATACGTCTTTCAGGCGAAGATAGTCCGCCTCGTTAAAAAAGCGCTCTCTCTGGACACGGGTCATATACAAAATATCAAGCTCCGGCATATTATCCCAGTTGTCCGTCTCCAAATAGGGAATCTTGTTTTTGTCAAGCACCCCTGCTCTTAAGTATCCGGGGATTTTAAGCTCGTCGGGAGAAATGAGGACAAAGCTGTTTCCTTCATATCTGCACATGGCTTCTATAAGAGAATGTACTGTTCTTCCAAATTTCAGGTCCCCGCAAAAGCCAATTTTAAGATTGCTTAGTCTGCCCCTTTCCCTATAAATTGTCAATAGGTCTGTAAGGGTCTGGGTGGGGTGGTTATGTCCACCGTCTCCAGCATTTATAACGGGGATGCTTGCCGCTCCCGCCGCCACCATGGGAGCGCCCTCCTTAGGATGGCGCATGGCGATTATGTCGGCGTAGCAGCTTATGGTTTTTGCTGTGTCCGAAACGCTTTCACCCTTAGATGCCGAGGATGAGTTTGCCTCGGAAAAGCCCAGTATGCTGCCGCCAAGTTCCAGCATGGCGGCTTCAAAGCTTAGCCTCGTCCTTGTAGAAGGCTCATAAAACAAGGTGGCAAGCTTTTTTCTTTTACACTTTTCGGCGTATTCATCGGGGTTGTCGATAATATCCATCGCTTTTTTAATCAGGCTTTCAAGCTCATCTACGCTAAGGTCTGTGATGCTGATTAAATCCTTCATTCTCAGTTCCCCTTTATCCATGTTTCGTCTGAGGGATTATCCCTGAAGGCTAAAACACGCTTTATATCAGATTGTTCAAGCTTTCCTTCCTCTGCCGCCGTTTCCAGAAGGCTGTCGAGGTTTGTAAGGCTTATATTTTTAACATTGGCCTCTTTCAGCCTGTCCTTACCCTTCTGCATATTATATGTGAAGATGCTCGCCACTCCCAAAACATCCGCCCCCGCAGAGCGAAGGGCATCAACCACTTCCAAAACACTGCCTGCTGTGGATATAAGGTCTTCAATAACAACAACCTTCTGGTCCTTTTCAAGCCTTCCTTCTATCTGGTTTTGCTTGCCGTGCCCCTTTGCTCCGGAGCGCACATAGCCCATGGGAAGCTCCATAATATGCCCCACTATGGCAGCATGAGCAATACCTGCCGTGCTTGTTCCCATAATCACCTGACACTGGGGATACTCCGAGCGTATCACCTCACACAGAGCCTTTTCAATTTCCGTTCGCTCCACAGGGGAGGTCAGCGTCAGGCGGTTATCACAGTAAATGGGACTTTTTATGCCGCTTGCCCAAGTGAAGGGCTCATGAGGATTTATAACTACGGCACCAACGGATAAAAGCAGCTTTGCAATTTTTTCTTTCATTTTGACTCCTTCTTTATATCGGCTTTTTAGGATGTTTTAATTATTTTTTACTTTTCCAAAAACTCATTAAGGCATCTTCTGTATGCTGCCAAGGGATTCTCGGCCTGAGTTATGGGTCTGCCCACAACGATATAGTCGCTTCCGATTTCCCTTGCCATGGCGGGAGTTGTCACCCTTTTCTGGTCGTTAACATCCCCTCCGGCAAAGCGCACACCGGGGGTGACCGCAAGAAAGTTTTTTCCACAGCGGTTTTTAACCGAGGCTGCCTCTAAAGGTGAGCAAACCACCCCGTCAAGACCTGCCGTCTTTGCATTTTCTGCATATTTTAACACAGTTTCCTCAAGGCTTTCGTTTATAAGAAGCTCCCGTCTCATCCTTTCCTCGTCGGTGGAGGTAAGCTGGGTTACGGCGATAAGCTTTGGGCGGCTGCCGTCGGGGCGGGTCAGCCCCTCCAAAGCCGCCGACATCATGGCGACCGTTCCGGCGGCGTGAACATTGCACATATCTATGTCCAAAGCGGACAAAACCGACATGGCTTTTTTAACAGTGTTTGGGATATCGTGAAGCTTTAAATCAAGAAATATTTTATGCCCCATAGCCTTTATCTCCCGCACAATATCCGGCCCTCCGGCATAAAAAAGCTCCATTCCAATCTTCACAAAGGGCTTTTCGTCTGTAAACTTGCGAAGAAAGTTCATCACTTCTTCCCTGCCGGCAAAATCGCAGGCGATTATAACATCTTTCTCCATTAATGGGCACCTCCGATAATTTCACTTAAGCTATCTATTCCGTATTTCTCCATGGCAGCAGGCAGGGTTTCTATAATTTCCTTACAGGCAAAGGGGTTTTTAAGGTTTGCCGCCCCAACCTGAACGGCAGATGCTCCCGCCAGCATCATTTCAATCACATCCTCGGCACTGGATACTCCCCCCATGCCGATTATGGGAATGCTAACAGCCTTATACACCTCATAAACCATTCTTAAAGCCACTGGGAAAATAGCCGGCCCCGATAAGCCACCCATAACATTTGCAAGGAGCGGCTTTTTGGTTTTAAGGTCAATTCGCATTGCCAAAAGTGTGTTTATAAGGCTTATGCCGTCAGCTCCTGCCTTTTCGCAGGCAAGGGCAATTTCCGCAATATTGCTTACATTTGGGCTAAGTTTTATGTAAACCGGTTTTGAGCATACATCTTTAACGGCACGGGTAACTTCTGCCGCCGCTTTGGGACTTACCCCAAAGCTCATTCCCCCGCCATGTACATTAGGGCAACTGATGTTCACTTCAATTATGCCCACCTGTTCCTGTGAGTCCATAGCAAGGGCGCACTCCACATATTCCTCTATTGAAAAGCCGCTGATGTTCGCAACCACAGGTTTTATGTAAACTTCTTTCAATCTTGGAAGCTCTGTCTCACAAACCTCCAAAACCCCAGGGTTTTGAAGTCCCACAGAGTTTAGCATCCCCGAGGGACACTCGGCTATGCGGGGGGTGGGGTTTCCAAAGCGAGGCTGTGCTGTTGTTCCCTTAAGGGAGATACTGCCCAGAATATTAAGGTCATAGAACCTTTCAAACTCAGCCCCAAAGCCAAAGGTTCCGCTGGCGGGGATAATGGGGTTGCTAAGCTCTATACCACTTAGAAAAACTTTGGTGTCTACCATATTATCTCCTCCTTTTCCAAAACCGGACCTTCTACGCAAATCCTTTTCGCCCCGTATTTTGTCTTGCAACTGCAGCCCATGCAGGCGCCGAAGCCGCAGCCCATTCTTTCCTCAAAGCTAAACTGCCCGTCTTTTTCCGAGCAGTCATAAACCGCCTTTAGCATAGCCTCCGGCCCGCAGGCAAAGCTGTAATCCCAGCTTTTTATTTGGGCAATAGCATCTGTTACAAAGCCTTTTATGCCATAGCTTCCGTCTGCCGTTGTAACAAAAACCTCGGCACCCAGTGCCTTAAATTCATCCTCAAAAAAAACATCTTCCTTACTGTTAAAACCTAAAATAACAGAAGGTATCTTGCCTGTTTTTATAAGCTGCCGTGCCAGTAAATACAAGGGGGGAACTCCGACTCCGCCGCCTGCGAGCAGGAGCTTTTCCCCGCATTTAGTAATGTCATATCCGTTTCCAAGACCTGTGAGCAGGTCAAGCTTGTCGCCCTTACTAAGCCTGCTCATCTGTTCCGTACCTTCACCCACCGTTTTATAGATGAGAGTGAGCACATCCCCCTCAAGGTCGCAAACCGATATGGGCCTGCGGAGGAAGAGACCTGAAAGCTCAATGTTTACAAACTGCCCCGAAGCCTTTATTTCAGAGGTATCCCCTTGAAGTGTCATCTTGAAAACATCTTTTGCAAGCTTTTCATTAGTCAAAATTGTAAAAATATCTTTTTTCATTGGGTTTCCCCCTTTGCCTCATCTATGTATACGGGCTTTCCGGAAAGCATGGTTAGCCGGCATTTTCCAAAAACCCTTTCCCCAACAAAGGGGCAGGACTTGCCTTTGGATAAAAAGTCCTCAGCTTGAATCTCGTATTCTTCGTCTAGGTCAAAGACACAAAGGTCGGCAGGCTGTCCCACAGAAAGTCCCCCGCCCAGATTAAAGCGCTTTGCAGGGTTTTTCTGCATCAGCTTAATAAGTGCCTCAAGGCTTAAAATCCCTGTTTTAACAAGCCTTGTATATAAAACAGGAAAGGCAGTTTCAAGGCCAACAATGCCGTTTAAACTTCCTAAAAGCCCCCCTGATTTTTCCTCGGCAGAGTGGGGAGCGTGGTCACTGGCTATAATCTCAACTGTTCCATCCTGTACACCTTTTATAAGAGCTTCTTTATCCTGCCTTGTTCGCAGGGGCGGATTCATGCGAAAGCTGCCCTCGTCCCTCAAATCCTCATCACAAAGGCACAGGTAATGAGCCGCCGTTTCACAGCTAACCGGCAATCCCTCCGCCTTTGCTTTCCTCACAAGCTCCACCCCCTCTTTTGTGGAGACATGGCAAATGTGAAGGTCGCAGCCTGTTTTTCGCACTAAATCTATATCCCTTTCAATTTGCACCCATTCACTTTCCGAGCTTATGCCTGTTATCCCCAACTTTTTAGCATAGGCTCCGTCGTGGATGGCGCTGCCCCCTAAAAGGGAATTATCCTCGCAATGAGCCGCTATGATTTTGCCGAGACTTTTTGCCTTTTCCATGGCTAGGAGCATCATTTCGTCCCTTTGAACTCCAAAACCATCATCAGAAAAGCCCGCCACATAAGGAGCAAGCTCCTCCATATCTGAAAGCTCAAGTTGCTTTTGTCCCTTTGAAATACTTCCAAATGGCAGGACTTTAACAGCGGCATTTTTTTCAATAATATCAAGCTGGGCCTTAAGATTAATAAGGTTGTCCGGCACAGGCTCAAGGTTCGGCATTGAGCAAACGGTTGTAAAGCCGCCCCTTGCTGCCGCCATTGTTCCGCTTTTTATAGTCTCCTTATAAAAAAAGCCCGGTTCTCTTAGATGAACGTGAACATCTATGAGTCCGGGAAAAACAAAATGCTTATTCATATCAAAAACAGCGGTGCCGGAAAAATCAGAAATATTAGAAGAAATATTGGAAATAATACCGTCCTTAACTAAAATATCAGCTTTTTCAAAGTGATTTTCGAAAAATACTTTTGCTCCGCGAATCAAATATGCCAAAGCTTTCGCCCCCTCACTGCTTTAAATTTCACGAAATAATATCATTTCTAAAAGCTCCTGTCAACACCTATTTCGAATTTTTAGCATAATGCTGTGTTTTGGGGCTTGCTTACCGTAGCTTTGTGCAAATACGCAAGATGATTTGTGATAGAAAGCTCCAAAGATGCGTAAAGTCCGATACAAGATGGCAAAGCATTTAAAATAAGCTTTTGCCTATTTTACTTTTATAAAATATCTTTTAATATTTTCTGGGAAATTAAAATTTAGCACTAAAATGCGCTCCGCAAAAAAGCGGAGCGCACAGTATTTACTAAGCTAAATAATATGGCAGGCGGCCCAGTGACCCGTATCATATTCTTTAAATTCAGGGGTAATTTCTTTACAAATAGGCTTTGCGTAAGGACAACGAGTGTGGAAGCGGCAGCCTGAAGGAGGATTCATTGGGCTTGGAATATCCCCTTCCAAAACTATGCGCTGTCTCTTCCTGCTTACCTCGGGGTCAGGTACGGGAACCGCCGAAAGCAGCGTTTGTGTATATGGATGCAGGGGATGGCGGTTTAGCTCATAGCTTTCACCAAGCTCCACAAGGCTGCCTAAATACATAACACCTATGCGGTTTGAAATATGCCGAACAACGGAAAGGTCGTGGGCTATGAACAGATAGGTCAGGCCGTGTTCGTTTTGCATATCCTCCAGCATATTGACTATCTGAGACTGGATGGAAACATCCAAGGCGGAAACAGGCTCGTCACATACCAAAAATTCCGGCTTTACAGCAAGGGCACGGGCTATGCCCACACGCTGCTGCTGACCGCCGGAGAACTCGTGGGGGAAACGGTTTGCGTGTTCTGTGTTCAGCCCCACCTCACCAAGAAGTGATTTTATCATGTCCATGCGCTCGGTCTTGCTTTTTGCAAGCTTGTGTATGTCTATGGCCTCGCCGATTATCTCACCAACGGTCATACGGGGGTCGAGGGAGGCGGAAGGGTCCTGAAAAATTATTTGCATCTTTCGTCGGTAAGGCAACATATCAAGGGAGACCTTTTTTGAAATGCGGGTTTTTGGTTTTCCCTTACCGTCAAGAATCGGCTCTCCTTTTTCGTCTAAGATTGGAATAATCTCGCCGCCGCTGTTGTAAATGGTTTTTCCGTCATAAATAATCTCGCCTGAGGTTGGCTCATAC
>JAAYFX010000244.1 GCA_012728025.1 Clostridiales bacterium | reverse complement strand
TTTCCGAGCGGAGTATGCCGCAAGCTTGCTACGGCAACTTGAAAATGAACGAGCCGCCGGACAAGCTCTTTTTGGCAGTGATTTTGACCCACAGAGTCTTATAAACCTCAAAGGTCGTGATGCGGAAAGTGATGCCCCCTACCGAGGTCACGACAGGGATATTTGCGCCATGGTCAGTGGCGCCTTGGGGCACAATCGCTTGAGCGTGGTATTTGACCATTACATACGGTAGAATCGCTAAGTTTTCCTCTTGGCAATCATGCTTCTATGTATAAACTGTAAACTTTTACAAAAGCTTTGTAAATAAGCTGTTTTACCCTATAAATTACCACTAGTTTGCATATATTCCCATAACCCCACATAAAACAGTAAAAACGGGGTAATATGGATAAGGGAGCGTGAAGCCCTTGGAAATAAGTATTATTGAAGAAAAAAAGCTTGTTGAAATTTGGCTGACTCATGCTGAAAGCCAAGATGAGACCGTGCGGGAAAACTTAAAACCCCTGTATGCTGAGTATAAGGAAAAGAAATACACAACAGCCGTATTCCTTTCGGGAACACGAAATTTGGCAGATGCCTCAAGTGACCTTTTGTGCTATAACCGAAGGCGCATTGCACAGCTAGAGGTGCAAAAAGAAAAAGAGAGCCCAGCGGCTATTTAGCAATTCGGTGCCGCTATGCTCTAAGGTATAGTTAAACCACCTCGAAAGGGGTGGTTTTCATTATGTATGGCAAGCTAAAAATTAATACCTCTTAAAACATGGGAATAATTAAGAAATTGTTCATTTACGCAGGTTCAAGTTGGGATACAATATTTTACAATACATATTAAAGAATAATACAAGGAGCCTGAATGTAATGCTGGAACTGCACAAAATCGTGAAGGACTACCCTGCCGGCAACGGTACGGTGAATGCCTTAAAGGGAATTGACCTTAGCTTTCGTGAAAGCGAGTTTGTGTCAATCCTCGGCCCCTCGGGCTGTGGAAAGACCACCCTTTTAAATATTATCGGCGGATTAGACCAATACACCAGCGGAGACTTGATTATAAATGGAACCTCCACAAAAGACTATAAAGACAGGGATTGGGACACTTACCGCAACCATTCCATAGGCTTTGTTTTTCAAAGCTATAACCTTATTCCCCATCAAACGGTATTGCAAAATGTGGAACTTGCTCTGACAGTTTCCGGAGTTTCCAAGGCCCAGCGGCGGGAGCGGGCAAAAAATGCTCTGGAGCAGGTGGGCTTGGGCGACCAGCTTAACAAAAGGCCAAACCAAATTTCCGGCGGTCAGATGCAGCGTGTGGCCATTGCCCGAGCCCTTGTCAACGACCCCGACATCATCCTTGCCGACGAGCCGACGGGAGCTTTGGATACGGAAACCAGTGTGCAGGTCATGGAGATTTTAAAAGAGATTTCCAAAAACCGTCTGATTATCATGGTCACCCACAATCCGGATTTGGCAGAGAAATATTCATCCAGAATAATTCGTATGCTGGACGGCAAAATCACCGGAGACTCTGCCCCACTCACAGAAACCGAGCTTCAGACAGGGCTTGAGCAAGGCCAAATTGCAAGAGTGCAAAAAAAGAAAGATAAAAAACCTTCCATGTCTTTTGGAACGGCCTTCATGCTCTCTTTAAAAAACCTTTTTACCAAAAAAGGACGAACAGCCCTGACAGCCTTTGCCGGCAGCATCGGCATTATGGGCATTGCCCTGATTTTGGCTGTTTCTCAAGGCACAACAAGGTATATAAACTATGTTCAGGAGGACACTCTCGCCTCCTACCCCCTAACTATCGAAAAAACCTCTGTTGATATGAGTTCCCTAATGGAAACTTTTATGAATGTCCACAGTACGCAGGTTTCCCACGATTTAGATGGGGTTTATCAAAAATCTTCAATTTACAATATGCTAACTGCCATGAACAACCTTGACAGCAACGAAAATGATTTAACAGCCTTCAAATCCTATCTGGAAGAGCAGGCCCTTTCGGAGGATAGCGGAGAGGACTTTAGAGAGGCACTTACAGGCGTTCAGTATTCCTATGATTTGGGCCTTTTGACCTATACAAAAAATGTGGATGGAGACATTATTAAGTCCGATACCCGAGCGCTGCTTCAAGAGCTACTCAGTGAATATATGGGTGCCGATATGGCCTCTTTTTCTTCCATGCCGGATAGCTCTATGTTCGGCGGCATGGCAACCATGGAATCTTTAGGCTCCACAGCGGCCTCCTCCATGGGCATGATGACAATGAACCTTTGGC
This sequence comes from Clostridiales bacterium, assembly GCA_012728025.1. Taxonomy (GTDB): domain Bacteria; phylum Bacillota; class Clostridia; order Oscillospirales; family Oscillospiraceae; genus UBA2658. Next base: position 7,008 of record JAAYFX010000244.1, on the reverse strand, counting down.
AGGAGATGCTGACCGATAAGGATGGTGCTCCCGTAAACGAGCTGCTCAAAAAGCAGTATGATATGGTTTACGGCAACTGGCCCTCGGCTTACAACGAGGTTGTTTTGGTTCTGGACAAAAACAACGAGCTGGATGACATGACCCTCTACGCCCTCGGTTTACAGCCAAAAGAGCAGGTGGACGCCATTATGAGCGCCGCTCTTGAGGGCACCGAGCTTGAAAAAAGCGAAACCATCTGGTCTTTTGAGGAGATTTGTGATACAGAATTTCGGGTCATTTTAAACGCTGACTGTTACAGTCTTGATAACGAGACAGGTCTTTATACCGACCTTAGAGAAACAGAGGCAGGTCTGCGCTATCTTTATGATAAGGGGCTTATCATAAAGGTGACAGGCATCATCCGTCCCAACGAAAATGCCCAGTCTGCCATGCTTTCAGGCTCCATTGCCTACACAAAGGCTCTGACGGAATATGTCATTGGCCATGCAAAGAATTCCCCCGTCATAGCAGAGCAAATGAGTGATGACACAAGAGATATTTTAACGGGCCTTCCCTTCAAAACCAACACTGGCAATCTGACTGATGGAGAAAAGGAAGCAGAGTTGCGGGCTTATCTCTCCGGTTTAGATGAGAGTGCCAAGGCCGCCGCCTATGTAAGCATGAGGAGTATTCCGCCCCGTGAGCAGTTGGAGGTTATGACGGCCGAAGCTGTGAAAGACTATAACCGCACCGATATTGAGGCGGCAATGACAGAAGCTTTAACCCAGCAAATGGGCGTTGATGATGCAACTGTGCAGTCATACATTTCCTCCATGAGTGATGAGGACATTATGGAGCTGTTCTCCGCCTCGGTTGCCGAGGAGATTCGTGCCAATTATGCCGAGCAGGCGCAGCAGCAATTGGCCGCCATGTCCACAGCCCAGCTTGCAGGAGCCTTGAGTATGTCTTTAGATGGCTTTAGTCCCCAAGAGTTTGCTGACTTCTATGATGAAATTATGGTGTTTTCAGAATCTACCTATGAAGCTAACCTTTTAAAGATGGGCTTTGTAGATTTGGAAGCTCCCACAGCTATCAATCTCTATGCCTCATCCTTTGAAAACAAGGACATCATAGAAGACACCATTGCAAAGTATAATGATGGAGCGGACGATTTATCCCAGATTAAATACACCGACTATGTGGGTATTATGATGTCCTCGGTCACAACGATTATCAATGCTATCACCTATGTTCTTCTGGCCTTTGTAGCCATTTCCCTGATTGTTTCATCGATTATGATTGGCGTTATCACCTTAATTTCTGTTCAGGAGCGCACAAAGGAAATTGGCATTTTGCGAGCTATCGGTGCTTCCAAGGGTGATGTTTCAAGTATGTTCAATGCGGAAACAGCAATTATTGGCTTTGCTTCGGGGCTATTGGGAATTACAGTAACCTACCTGCTGTGTATTCCGATAAATATGCTGTTGCACAGACTTACAGGTATCCCCAACCTTAATGCCTACCTTCCGGTGCAGGCCGCTGTCATTTTGGTTCTAATTAGCGTTGTCCTTTCGCTGATTGCGGGCCTAATCCCCTCAAGAAGCGCCGCCAAAAAAGACCCTGTGGTCGCCCTGCGAACGGAATAAAGGCCATCGTTTCCGGCCCTTCAATTTAGGCTAGATTATCCCTAAAACCCATTAGTTTCCCCTTGGTAATGATATCAGTCAGGGTCAAGGGAAAGCCTCTTTGATGTGATGGCGCAAAAAGGTCAATCCGCTCTAGGAGAATAACTCCAAGGGCGGATTAACCTTTACTTTTTGCTGTCTATTTTTTCGCTAGTATACTCTGGTCTTCAATAAGCTTCTTAATTTCTTCCTCATTGTAGCCCAGACCCTTTAGAATTTCCATGGAATGCTCACCCAGCATGGGTGCGGCCTGACATTTGGCAGGTCCCTGACTATCAAAGACAATTGGGTTTGTGGGGATAACAAATTTTCTGCCTGCCGGTGTCTCAACCTCTTGGAGAAAATCATTCTCCCAAGCCTGCTTATCCTTATATATCTCATCGGGATTGGCAACAAACTCGAACACCGTGTCTATGCGGACAAGCATATCGGAAAGCTCCTTGGAGCTTAGCTTTGCAAAGCCCTCGTCAAACATGGCAACCATTTCCGGTGTATTCATAATGGAACCCATAAGGGTGCAGTAGCTGGGGTCGCCCTTCATCTCGGGCTTGCCCAAAATTTCAAAGTAGGCGTCGCATTTCTGCTCCCAATGCTCCTCGGAAATCAAAATCCAGCGGCCGTCACTGGTTTTATAGAAGTTATCCAGAGGTAAAAGAGGATACTCGCGGCTCATGGGGAACTCCTGACCAAACTGGGGCTGACCCCGAATGACACCCATAACGTTTGTCCACAGACCGGAGGAATAAAGGGAAACACGAACCACATCCCCTTGACCGGTTTTACTGCGGTTATACAGGGCAGATAAGCCACCGGCCAAAAGCTGTGTGCTGGTTACGGCATCGCCATAGCCATAGAAGGGCTTGAAGGGGCGCTCCTCCACGTTAGTCCACTCACGGATTGCCCCGCCTCGACTCCAGAAGGCTGCCGCATCAAAGCCAGGGCGCTCTTTTTCCTCTCCCTTTTCGCCAAAGCCGTTCAGGTGTACTATAATGAGACGGGGAAACTTTTCCCTAAGCTCCTCAAAGCCTATCCCCAGCTTTTCCAGCGCCGCCGGACGGGTATTGGTAGCGAAAATATCGGCGTCTGCCAAAAGCTTTTGAAGCACTTCAACTCCTGCCTCGTCCTTAAGGTTAATGGGCAGGCTTTTTTTGTTGATGTTATAAGGGGTAAAAGAGATGTTGTCATCATCCTCAAAGGGCAGGCGGAACAGCCGTCCTATGTGGCGGTAGCTCTCGCCCCGAGGCGGCTCAACCTTAACGACTTCTGCGCCCCAATCGGCAAGAACACGGGTGAAATAGGGGATTGCTACATGTGTGCCAAGCTCTACGACCTTTAAACCATCGAGAATATTGTTGCTCATGCTTTTTCCTCCATTCAAAAATTAAATACTTAAATGCTGTCTGCCAGCACCTTTGCCTGCTCTGTGGCATCAATAATCCTGCCTGCCTCTTTTGAGTCTCCGATGTTATAAACGGCTATGCCCTGAGCCTGAAGTGTCTCGAAAAGTTCTTTATCCGGCTCATAGCCAACGGCTAGAACCAATGTGTCACAGTCAAGCTCCGCTGTAAGAATTTCTTTGGTTTTGCGCTCTGGATAGCGTATGTGAACTTTGCCCTTTGAAATCTCAAGGATTTCCGCCTTGGAAAACTGCTTGACTCCCAGACGTCCCAAATCCTTGATAACCGGCCAGCCACAGCCAAAGTCAAAGCTTGCACCTATTTTGCCAACATCCACAATGGAAATGTTTCGGCTGCTGGTGTTCAGCAAGCCCTCAATCGTATCAATAGACTCGGATTTTTGGCTCATCATGAAAAACAGCTTGCTCTCAGAAAGGGAGCCTTCATGGGCAAGGTAGGCCGCCGTTTCGCAGCCCACGGTGCCGCCGCCGATAACCACCACATTTTTCCCTGCAATGGCCTTGCGTGAAAGGATTTCATCGGCTGTATAAGTAGGAATGTCCTCGGCACCGGCAAGATTAAGGCGTTTTGGAGTAGCGCCCGTTGCCGTTACAACAGCGTCAAAGCCGCCAGCTTTTATGTCCTCCGCTGTTGCAAGCTTGTTTAAAACAAGACTGACACCTGTTTCTTCAAGCAGAGCCTTATAGTAGGCGGCCAGCTCTGAAAACTCCCCCTTGGCAGGGGGTATTGAAACAATGGGCAGCTTGCCGCCAATTTCCGAGTCCTTCTCCCAAAGAGTAACCTCATGCCCCGCCTTGGCGGCTCTCACCGCAAATTCACAGCCGGCAACTCCCCCGCCGACCACAAGGATTTTCTTTGCTGGGCGTTTTTCCTCTGTTTTGAGATATTCGTTTCCAACCTCAGGGTTTAGCAGGCACTTGCATGGATTGTTAGAAAACACATTCGACAAGCAGCCCTGATTACAGGCAACACACTTGCGAAGCAGCTGGATTTTTCCCTCACGCACCTTGTTAACCCAATCGGGGTCTGCAATCTGTGTTCGGCACTGACCGATTAAATCCGCCTGACCCAGAGCCAAAACAGCCTCGGCCTCATAGGGGTCGTTGTGCCTGTTGGCAGTAAGTACGGGGATTGAAACTGCGTTTTTAACAGCCTCGGCCAGATAGACAAAGCCGCCTCGGGGCAGCTCGCCGGGAAGCTGGGGAATCTGTGTTTCATGCCAGCCACCGGTCACGTCGAGCATATCAACTCCGACCTTTTCCAGCCGCTTGCAAAAATCAACACATTCCTCGTAGCCGTTTCCACCCTTCATAAACTCATTGCCTGCCACACGCATAAGAATAGGAAAATCAGGCCCCACTGCCGCCCGCACGGCCTCGACCATTTCAACACCGAAGCGACAGCGGTTTTCCCAAGAACCGCCGTATTCGTCATCACGAAGGTTCGTCACCGGAGAGAGAAACTGGCTTATCATATAGCCCGAACCTGCCGTCAGCTCAACACAGTCAGCCCCGGCTTTTTTTGCCCGCAGAGCCGCCTGCCCCGCTTTTCTTTGCACAGTTTTAATCTCCTCCACCGTCATTGGGCGAGGGGTATCAAAGGAGATTTTCGAGGGCACGGCAGAGGCGGAGATAATATCCTCATCCCCCTCCACAAAGCAGGCCATGCCATAGCGTCCGGTTTGCAGCAGCTGGACACCAAGTTTCGCCCCCCTAGAATGCATCCCCTCGGCAAGCTTGGCAAAATCGGAAATGAAACGGTCGTCATCTAAGCGAAGCATGGAATCATAGCCTATATAGTTGTCAGAGGCAACTCCGCCGACAATTGCAAGGGCGACACCGCCTTGGGCACGGCGCCAGTAAAACTCCTTAATACGTTCGTTGACCTCACCCTCCTCGGCGTAGACCAGATGGATGGCTGTCATAACCACACGGTTTTTAAGCTCCATGCCATTGATGGTGATTGGTGAGAGCAGCCGCTCAAATTTCATTTTAAAGGCCCCCTTTTAATATAATTCATAAAAATAATTAACTTTACGGTATTTTCTTTACAATATCACACAATTATGATATCGTAAAATACATAATCTTATATCATGTTATGCATATATGTAATACTAAATAGGAGGGTCTGACATCGATGAACGCCAAGCAGCTTTTGTTTTTTAAACATACCGTCGAACAGGGAAGCATGACCCGTGCAGCAGAACAATTGCTTGTTTCCCAGCCGTATCTTAGTAGGGTTATAGCGGGGCTTGAGGTGGAATTGGGTGTTGAGCTGTTTGACCGCAGGTGGCGGCGCTTATCCTTAAATGACTATGGCGAGGCCCTTTATAGGCATGTGGTCAACATTTTTAACGAGGCAGAGGACGCCGTGCGGGAGATTCAGGATTAAAAAAACAGCAGGCTGCCACATTAAAGCTTGTGACTAATGTCTCAACCTATATGTGCGGACTTTTGGCCCTGCTGTCAGACACCAATCCGGACATTAAAATAAGTCAATATTCAGCGCCTTGGGGTGAAATGAAGGAAATGCTCCTTGATGGTAAAGTGGACTTTGCCATCTGCGTTCCGCCTCAGGAGGACTGTGCCGAGCTTATGTCTGTGGAGCTGCGATTAGAACCAGGAGCTTTAATTTATCCTCCCGGACACTGGCTTGAAAGCTATGACGAGGTGGGTTTTGACGAGATTCGGGATGAGACTTTCATCAGCGGCTCCAGAGGCTACGGCACTCGGGACATCTCCGACGAGTATATGGCAATGAATAACATCCGCCCGAATATCCTCATTGAGACACCTGACTCAATTTCGGTTTTTAAATATGTGGCCAGCGGACTTGGTGTGGCCTTTGTGCCATATTCTCAGGTCTGCTCAGACCCTCTTTTTCGCAGCTGCCATGTTCGGCTTAAAGGCCCCGTCTATGGCAAGGTTGGCCTTTGCTATCGCAAGGGCAAATATGTAAGTCATGCCGGAAGGCTGTTTATCAAAACCTCTAAGGAATATTTCGGCAACTTGCCCAACCTGCACTAAACTTGGCAAGGTCTAAGGTATTGTTTTTATTGCATCTTTAGATTTATATAGACGCAATTGATATCATTGCCTAATTACGAGACGGAAGTTTACCCACCCTTTTTAACCGGTAAATGATTGCATTTCCACTGGGCACATGATACAATATCATTTACATTAAGCACAAGTAGGGGTGATTATATTGATAGAAAGGTTTGACATTGCAGGCTATTGCCGAATCTCTGTGGACGAGGAGCTAGACCGTGACAATACCTCCATCGAAAACCAAAAGGCTATTATCTCAGATTTTGTGCAGCAGCATTTCCCCCATTCCACGCTGGAATTTTATGAGGACCGTGACCGCTCTGGCTATACCTTTGAGCAGCGAGAGGGCTATCAGGCTATGCGCCATGAACTTATTTCTCATAAAAAGGACATCCTCATAGTCAAGGATTTCTCTCGATTTTCTCGCCGTAACAGTCGAGGGCTGGTAGAGCTTGAAGACTTGCGTGATGCAGGAGTGCGCATCATTTCCATTAGTGATAATATTGACTTTCCCAATGATGACGACTGGCTGAAAATTCAGCTTCAGTTTCTCATCAACGAAATCCCCGTCACCGACACCAGCAAAAAAGTAAAGAGCGTCATCAAGCGCCGTCAAGAAGATGGGAAATGGCTTTGCGCCGCTCCCTATGGATACATTATAAATAAACGTCAACAGTTTGAAGTCGTCCCTACCGAAGCAGATATTGTTCGAAAAATTTTCACCTTGTACAATGAAGGCTGGGGCTATAAGAAAATTGCCAATCACCTCACCGACGAGGGCATCCCCACCCCCCGCATGAGTGAGCGCCAGCGGCGGGAGGCCGAGGGTGTCGAATACAAGAGAGAGGTTAAAGCCGCTTGGAGTATTGCCAC
>JAAYFX010000340.1 GCA_012728025.1 Clostridiales bacterium | reverse complement strand
GATTGATGACTTTCTTAAGGACTATTATAAATGTTAACTGAGATTATGTCACTAGATTATTATGTAATATGTGTATTAAAAAGAGAGTATGTAAGGTGTACCACAGCTTGGGTCTAGGGTTTTTAGCTCGCTTAAGGTTTTTGGCCACTCATTAAAGGTGCCAGCAGCAGGTGCCCAGCGTTTATTGCCTTGGGCGTCTTCTTCCTGAACAAAACGCAGATATTCCAAGGGCACGCCTGGAATACTGGCTTTATCTCGCAACTCTTGTTCGTTTTTCGCGTTTAACCAGTCACTTTCGGTTAAACGCTGGTTCGCCCACCAAGCACCTAAGGCGTTATCCAGTAAAAAGCTCACCATGTAGGGTTCGGTAAATAGCTGAGTAACAGCGGGTAGCTCGCGGGCACCAATTTTTACTTCCGATTTATTGATGCGCTCTTTATTGTCGGACTGCCAAAATTGATACACCCAACCCAAGCTATCGCTGGTATGGAAAGTATCGGTATTTAACCCCATCACCAGATTAGTGAGCGCTTGTTGATGCTCTGGCGCAAAGCTCAGCTCAAATACAGGGGAATCCACACGAAAAATCTGTGGCAGCATTTTAGACGCCAGTACCCCTGCTAGCTCCCAACCCGTAGTGCAACGGCGCTCTTGCTCATCGCGGGCCACATCGGGCTCTTGCGCTAGCTCGTTGCACTCTTCCAGGGTTAAAGCGGTGTACTGGTCGTACATCAGCAAGTGGTTTTGCTCTAAATAACGGGCAAACAGCATGCGGTGCCAGTGCTCGTAGGCCACGCTGGTAATCAGATTATCAAGGTCTTGCTGGCGATCATCGTGCCTTATATCACCTAGCTGGCGGCCTAATGCCCGTAAGCGGGTGCGTAAGTTACGCTGCTCATCGTTTAAGTAATCGGCCGGGCGCGGCTCCCCTACCCCTAAACGGTTTAGTGCAGCTTTAGCCGCTTGCTCTGCCACTGTGCGAGCTTTTTTTACGGCATTTTCTAGTTGGCTGCGTAAGGTTTTATCTAGCGTGTGAGCTGTATTATTGAGCATTAGAATGTCACCGGTCCGTCGTTTAACTTATCAAGTACTTGTTGCTTTACGTCTTCTAGCCATAGCTCTAAATCAGCTGTGGTTTGAATAGTAGCGCGTGGCAAAGATAGGTGTTGCACCTTGGGTTGTAAGAGTTTTACTGCCTCAAGGCGAGCGCTTTCAAATTTACTAGCGAGCGATGCGGTACGATCCGCCCATTGGCTAAGGCTTACGCTATGCAAAGCATCAATCAAAGCCTCGGTGCTGCCATAGCTGGGCTCATCCATGCTGAGCAGTTGGCGGCGCTGTAACAATTCTTGTTGTTTGGCAGCATCAAGCTGTTGCCAATGAGCATCGGCCTCTAATTGCTTTAACTGAGCTGCATGGATCGCCAGGTAGTTTTGTACATGGTGTTGTAAAGCCTCGCGCAGCTTAGTAGTCAACTCCTTAATATGCGTTGCCACAGGGTTGGGCTCGTCAAGCAAGCTACGGTTGGCGCTAATAGCATCGGCTTCGGCTTTTATGGCTGGGTAAAAAGCCAGGTCTTTGGCTAAATCCAGTAAGTCTTTTAGCTGCAACCAGTCGTTGCTGCGTG